>JAQGPC010000075.1 GCA_028293285.1 Pedosphaera sp. | reverse complement strand
TCCTGCAGCCCATTTTTTTGAATGTAATTCCAAAGTCTCTTGGTCAATTCACTCCTTGGCAAAGGCTCCCCTCCTGTTACTACGGATAATTTTTCATCCGGCTGCACCCGCCTCATAAAACCTAAATCATTTCTCCGCCTTGCTTTTAATCCGACAGTTCTTCCAGTCATAAAAAAAATGTGATGAGCTAATTTACTTCCTGATACTTGTCCTGCCATGGGGTTTTACCCTGCGTGGAAAAATAAACTTTCAGATATTTTTTGAAACCAAAGCGCATTTGCTTCTTTTGACCTGACTCGAAAAGCAAACGTTCAATGGTATGACGAACTATGTGAAGATTGTCGAAAAATTGCCTAACGATTCACGCACAGTATTTTCGGAGCATATTCATTCAGCAGGATGATGCTCACCGAAGCCGGATCGATCTCAATCCTGGTAAATAAATCCAACGGCACTCCCATATAATAAGCAAGCACCGCACGAATAGGATCGCCGTGGCTGAAGATGGCAATTCCCTGCTCTGGATATTGGATTCTCAACCTCTGGATCTCCGCAATCATTCGGGCTTGGACCTCCACCATCATTTCACCATTGGGAATCCGATGGCCGCTGCGAAAGGAATTCCACTGCTGCCACTTTGGAACTGTATCCAATTGTTCCAATTTTTGCTTTGTCCAATCGCCATAATCCAGTTCGGTAAATGCATCAGTAATCTGGACGTCTAGATCCAACCGCTTTGCCAGTGGAACGGCAGTTTCCACCGCGCGCTCCAGCGGACTGCTCGCAATAATATTAATCCGCTCCTTGGCCAGGCGTTTTGCCAATTGTTCCGCCTGCTGCCGTCCTTCCGCATTCAGGCTGATCTCAGGGGCGCGGCCAGCAATTGTTCTACCTATCGTATCATTGGTGGCGTGGCGAATCAGGTAAAAGGTTGTCATCCCCAAACGATGAACCACAATCAAGCTTCCCGCAACGGGCCGCATGGATTGGGATAAAGCCCCATTGTTTTTCTTCATCCGGGGTTGAGTTTTTATAAGGAGGATTTTCATTATGAAGAAAGAACGCAAAACTCAGGATGATAACAGACGGGCGCGGGTGAAAGGTTCCGGAGCCAGACAAGAGAGCGGCGTGCCTGGCGGTGGTCGTGGCCGCAGAGACGTGGTGCGTGGGTCAGGCGTGTATCCAGCTTCGGGTCCTTTGCCACGCAGCAATGCTCCCATACGCACCGAGGCGGCATGGGGCCAAGGCTCGCGTGGAGCAGCAGGCTACGAGGACAGCGGTAGTTCGGAATTAAACCTTCCACGGTTTGGCAAACGTTCTCAAACGACGGCGCGGCGCGGCGCCTCTACTGGCCGAAGACAACCCGCCGGTGAAACCGGACAGGAAATTCCTCGCAGTCAGTGGGAACGTTTTTTTGATAATTTCAGCAGAAATCATGATGGCTGGCTCGCCAGGGTTGAAGTCTCCGAAGCGGGAGCCGGGTCGGGCGAGGAAACGCGAACTCTGCCTTTGCACGGTATCACAGTGGATACTAAATCAGGCGCCAACAATACAACCTCAGTCATTTTGGGTCTGCAACCGGATGTTCACCTGACCCATATGATCCCTCGAACAAAGAAAATTATCTTCAACGAGGACCAACAAAAGATTGAGGTGGAATCCTCTACTGGAGATACAACAATCGTGCATTTCAAAGCGCCAAGGCGAAGATAGCTATTCTAAAGCCAGGCCATGCCAGGAAAGTCCACTCTTTCAGAAGGTCTCGTTTGGGAAAATACGCGGAGAGGAATCGCTGGGGATGAAGTTGAATCTTTAACACTCCAAACGAACCGTGGTGATGTGACGTGCTGCTATCATCCTGCCTTGGGACATACAAATATTTTGGGCGGGACTATTTGGGTTGGTGGCGCAGGAGGCGGACTTGATGGGCCAGCACGCGGACTCTACCCGGAGGCATGTCGCAGATTGCAAAAGAAAGGTGTGGCCGGGCTTCGTTTGCATTACCGATTTCCCAATGATCTGGCAGAATGTGTTCTGGACACTCTTTTAGGTGTGGAATTTTTTAAGCAGGAAAAGGTTGGGCGGATAACATTGGTCGGCCATAGTTTTGGCGGGGCGGTGGTCATTACGGCGGGCGCGCTTTCCGATGCGGTCAAAGCGGTAATTGCCATGTCCACCCAAACCTACGGCACGGACCTGGCTCCCCGCATCTCGCCGCGACCGCTCTTGTTGATTCATGGGACGGTGGACGAGGTGCTTCCTGACCTCTGCTCGCGACGCGTGTTTGCTGAAGCCAAGCCTCCCAAGGAACTGAAACTCTACGATGGCGCGCATCATGGGCTGGATGAGGTTCGTGAGGAATTGCTGGATTTCCTCGTTGATTGGATACCCGGCCATCTTCAACCATAAGTGCAAAGAGCATCGGAATTCCCCTATTCAGGCCACGAGGTTTGCAGTAAGTTCGGTGTCAATATGGCCGGGATTGTCTTAGCCACACTGAACGCAAAATATATTCACGCCGCCTTTGGCCTTCGATACCTCTTGGCCAATCTGGGAGATTTGCGCTCACAAGCAACCTTGTTGGAATTCGACATCAATCAGCGGCCAATCGAAATTGCGGAAGCTCTGCTGACAGAAAATCCGAAGATCATCGGTCTCGGCGTTTACATTTGGAACGTAACACCCACGACTGAGGTTGTTTCTGCGATCAAGCGAATTCGTCCAGACATCATTATCATTCTGGGCGGTCCGGAAGTCAGTTATGAGGCGGACCAACAGGCCATCGTCAAGCTGGCCGATTACATCATCACCGGCGAAGCCGATCTAAAATTCGCCGAAGTCTGCCGCACTCTGTTGTCTGGAGAAAAACCGCCGCTTAAAATCATTCCCGCCGAAGTTCCCGAACTGGGTCAACTGACCCTGCCCTACGATCTCTACAATGACCGCGATGTGGCCCATCGAATTATTTATGTCGAAGCCTCACGCGGCTGTCCTTTCACTTGCGAATTTTGCCTCTCGTCGCTCGACATACCCGTCCGCCAATTTCCCCTGCCCGCTTTGCTGGATAACCTTGAAGAATTAATGCGGCGCGGAGTCCAGCAATTCAAATTCGTGGATCGCACTTTCAACTTGAATCTCAATACCAGCAAGGCGTTGCTCCAATTTTTTCTGGACCGTTACCGCCCCGGCCTGTTCGTGCATTTCGAAATGATTCCCGACCGGTTGCCGGAAGCGTTGCGAGAAATCATCGCCAAATTTCCACCCGGCGCGTTGCAATTCGAAGTCGGCATCCAGACCTTCAATCCCGAAGTCTCCAAGCTCATCAGCCGCCGACAGGATTATGATCGCCTGGCCGACAACTTCCAGTTCCTGCGCGAACGCACCGGCGTCCATGTTCATGCCGATTTGATTGTTGGCCTGCCCGGTGAGTCCGTTGAAAGCTTCGGCCTCGGCTTTGACCGTCTCATCGCACTTCGCCCTCAGGAAATCCAAGTAGGAATTCTCAAACGCCTGCGCGGCACACCCATTGTCCGGCACGACACCGCATGGGGAATGGTTTATGGCGAACATCCGCCTTACGAAATCCTGCAAACCAAACTTATCGATTTCTCCTCGCTGCAATGCATGCGACGCTTCGCGCGCTTTTGGGATTTGATTGGCAACAGCGGAAACTTTGTCAGCACCACCCCGCTGATCTGGAGCACAGCAGCTTCGCCTTTCCAGGAATTTACCCGCTTATGCGAATGGCTCTATCAACGCGTCGGTCGCAAACACGGCATTCCCCTGGCCGACTTGGGCGAGCATTTATTTAATTTTCTGACCGAAGTGAAGGGTCTTTCCACCCAAATTGTCGCCGAGGCCATCTGGGAGGATTACCAACGCGGTGGACGCAGTGATAAACCCTTATTCCTTCGCTCCCATTTGCCCGACACCGCCGTGTCGCGCCGCGACCGATCCCGCGCCATCGCCCCCAAGCGGCAGGAACGCCACCTGCCCCGCGCTAAAGCTGCGGCGTAACGGTCGAGTTGCACCTGCTCGCCCGCACAAATCCATCATCAAATACTTTCAATGCGGGATTCAATTTGGTATTAATATAGTTCCGTTCAGAAGCGGTCGCGTTGCATCCTCTGGCGGTAAATTTGATGAATGTCACTTTATTCGTTCCGTGCTTTGTTGATGCGCTTTTTCCCCGCGTAGGCATCAGCATGGTCCAGATTTTGGAACGATTGGGGCACCGCGTCGAATGCCCGGAGGAAATTGCCTGTTGCGGTCAACCCGGTTTCAACTCCGGCTGCTGGCAGGAATCCCGCGATGTCGCCGTAAAAGTTTTAGACCGGTTAAAAGACGCGGAGCATGTCGTCGTTGCCTCCGGTTCCTGCGGCGCAATGCTCAAAGTTTTTTACCCTGAACTCTTTGGCAAAACTGACCGCGCCTCCGCTGCCCAATCCCTCTCCAAACGCGTCTGGGAATTTTCAGATTTCCTGGTATCAAAACTCGGCGTCACCGATTTAGGCGCACGCTTCCCCGCCAAGGTCACTTTCCATGACGGTTGCCACGGCCTGCGCGAGCTTGGGATAAAAAGACCACCTCGCGCGCTATTGGAAAAAGTGCGCGATCTGCAACTCATCGAAATGAAGGATGCCGAAACCTGCTGCGGTTTTGGCGGCATGTTCGCCACGAAGTTCCCGATGATTTCCACTGCCATGGGCGAAGTGAAATGCGCGTCCGCGCTGGATACCCAGGCTGATTACATCGTCTCGAATGATTCCAGTTGCCTGATGCATGTGCAGGGCTTGTTGACCCGGCAGGGCAAACCCATCAAAACCATTCACCTGGCGGAGATTCTTTCCCAGACATGAGTGCCGCCAGCCAATTCAAGGAAGAGGCCCACGAAATCACACGCGACCTGCGCCATCGCCAGCTCATCCAGACCGCGTTGGGCAAATACGAGATCAAGCGCGATGAGAAGAAGGCTGCGTTCCAAGATTGGCAGGCAGCGCGACAGGCCGCCGCTGAAACCAAATGGGACGCCATCAATCATCTCGACACCTACCTGCAAGAATTCGCCACCAAACTCGAAGCGCGTGGCACGAAGGTTCACTGGGCCAGTACCGCACCACAAGCCCGCGACATTATCTTAAATATTATTCGCGAGAAAAAAGCGCGCACCATCGTTAAATCGAAAGCGATGACCGCCGAGGAAATTCATCTCAACGACGCCCTTGAAAAATCCGGCTTCGAAGTCGTCGAATCCGACCTCGGTGAATTCATCGTCCAACTGCGCCACGAACCGCCTTACCATATTGTTTTCCCCGCGATGCATCTCACGCGCGGCGATATCAGTGAACTATTTGCGCGCGAACTGGGCAGCGCGCCGACCGATAGCCCCGAAGAACTGACCATGATCGCCCGCCGGGCCCTGCGCAATAAATACGTCACTGCGGATGTGGGAATTACCGGCGCAAACTTTGCCATCGCCGAAACCGGCATGATTTCCATTACCGAAAATGAAGGCAATGCCCGCCTCACCGCCGCGCTGCCCAAAACGATGATCTCCCTGCTCGGCATCGAGAAGGTACTGCCAAAGATGGAAGACCTCGCCCTCTTCCTGCCCATGCTGGCAACCGCCGGGGCCGGACAAACCATCACCGGCTACAACTCCTTATACGGCGGCCCGCGTCAACCCGGCGAATCCGATGGCCCCGATGAGTTTCATGTCGTGTTGCTGGATAATCGTCGCACCGAATTACTGGCCGATGCCGAGCAACGCGACGCCCTCCATTGCATCCGCTGCGGTGCCTGCCTGAATGTTTGCCCCATCTTCCGCAATGTCGGCGGACATACTTATGGCACGACCTATTCCGGCCCGATTGGCTCAGTCATCACACCACACCTGCGCGGGTTGCAAGATTGGAAGCATCTCTCCTCAGCCTCGTCCCTTTGTGGCGCTTGCACCGAAGCCTGCCCGGTAAAAATTGATTTGCACCATCATTTGCTTCACAACCGCCGCAACAGCGCCACCGAAAAGCCGAATCGATTGGAAAAATTGGGCCTCAAGTTGTTCGCCTTCGTCGTGAACCACCCCGCATTTTATTCGTTGGCAAAAAAAATGGGACGTCTCATGCAACCGCTGCATGCGCTGGTCAAAGGCACACGTATCGATCCCGCCTATGGCTGGACCCAATCGCGCGACTTGCCAACCATGCCGCGCCAAAGTTTCAAGGATTGGTGGAGGACTCGCCCATGACCGAGCGTGAAAAAATTCTTGGCCGCATTCGCGAAGCCTTGACCCTCTCCGCACCGATGCCCGGCAAGCATCATTCACCGGCAGCTCATTCCTCTGTGAATGGTCACGCGGTTGCTAGTGCCAGTGATTGGTTGCCGCTCGTTGGCGAAGCGTTTGAATCTCAAATCACCACGTTCCGGACCTGTTCCACCGAATTAAAAACAGATTTTCAGCTTTTTGATTCGCACGAGCATCTCACTTCAAAACTCCAGGAAATAAGCCGCGCCGAGTCGTGGCAGCAAATCGCCAGTCACGGCGGAAATCTAGCGCTACCCGCCGCCGAATCTCTTGGCCTGCCGATTCTTCGCACAGACTCTCCTTATGACGTGGTCGCGCTGGAAAAGTGTGATGTGGGCATTACGGAGTGCGACGCCTTGGTTGCCCAAACCGGCAGTGTACTGGTCACTAGTCGCAGCGCGGGTGGACGCGCCCTGTCAGTTTTGCCACCGCACCACGTGGTGATTGCGCGGCGCGAACAATTGCTCGCCGATTTGCCATCAGCCTTTGCCCTGTTGCAAAAGAAATATGCCTCCAATTATCCCAGTTTCATCTCATTTATCACCGGTCCGAGCCGCACGGGCGACATTGAGCGAATTTTGGTTTTGGGCGCGCATGGCCCAAAGAAATTGACCGTCCTTTGCTTTTAAATTATCAACAAGCCTCCTTTTATAAGAGTATGAAGACCTACAAATACGTGAATAATCTCTGGAACGACGCCGAAGCCGCCAAGCTCGACCCGGTTGGCCGTCTGATTTATCGCTCCAACAAACTCGGCACCGATCAGCGCATCACCAATACCGGCGGCGGCAATACTTCCGCCAAGCTCGCCGAAACCGACCCGTTGACGAAAAAATCGGTCGAAGTCTTGTGGGTGAAAGGTTCCGGCGGCGATTTGCGCACCTCAACGCGCGAAAATTTTTCCAGTCTTTATCAAGACAAACTCATTTCCTTGCAACAAGTCTATGCCAGCGCTCCGCAGAAAGGTCCCAAAACTCCGGCCGAAGATGAGATGGTGGGCATGTATAATCATTGCACCTTCAATCTGAATCCCCGCGCTTCGTCCATCGACACACCGCTGCACTCTTTCATTCCCGCCAAACACGTTGACCACACCCATCCTAACGCCGCCATCTCAATGGCAGCAGCGGCCAACTCAGTCAAATTGACCAAGGAAATTTATGGCGATGAAGTCGTGCACACACCCTGGTTGCGTCCCGGTTTTGAACTCGGTTTGGAGATGCAGAAAATCTGCAAGGAGAATCCCAAAGCCATTGGCATCATCATGGGCCAGCACGGGCTTATCAATTGGTCGGATGACGACAAGGAATGTTATTTCCGCTCATTAGATTTGATCGAAAAAGCCGCGCAATACATCGAAGAAAAATATGCGCAAAAAGGCGGGGATGCTGCTGCTTTTGGTGGCCAGCTTCATGCCGCTTTGCCCGAGGAATTGCGCCGCAAAGTCCTGGCTAAATTGCTCCCTTGGTTGCGTGGTCAGGTAAGCCAAAAGAAACGTTTCATCGCCACCTTGTCCGACGATGAAAAAGTGCTCCGGTTTGTGAACTCCAAGGACGCTCCGCGCCTTGCAGAATTGGGTACCAGTTGCCCCGACCATTTTCTGCGCACTAAGATCAAGCCGCTTTATATCGCTCTGGATTCCAGCAAGTGCGATGAAGCCTCCGTGGATAAACACGTCGAAACGCTCAAACAAAAGCTTGCGGAGGGCCTCGAACAATATCGCAAGGACTACGCAGATTATTATAACCGTTGCAAGCGGCCCAATTCCCCGGCCATGCGCGATCCGAATCCCACAGTCATTCTGATTCCCGGCCTCGGTTTGATCGCGTGGGGCAAAGACAAGAGCGAATCCCGCGTCACCGCTGAATTTTACAGTTGCGCCATCGAAGTCATGCGCGGTTCTGAGGCAATTGATAAATATATCGCCCTGCCCCAGCAGGAGGCCTTTGACATCGAATATTGGCTGCTCGAAGAAGCCAAGTTGCAACGCATGCACGCCGAGAAAGAACTGGCCCGCCAAATCATCGTAGTGATTGGCGCTGGTTCCGGCATCGGCAAGGAAGTCGCACATCGCCTCGTCAAGGAAGGCGCGCATATCGTCTGCGTCGATTTGAACGCTCAGGGCGCGCAAGCCACCGCCAAGGAAATCACCGACAAATACGGTCTCGGCATCGGCGTGGCTGGCACCGGCATTTCCAATTGCGGTCCGGCCATCGGCCTCGCCTGCGATATCACCAACCGCACCAGCGTGCGCGCCATGTTGGATCAGGTTGCTTTGGCCTATGGCGGATTCGATTCCATCGCCTTGACCGCCGGCATCTTCTTCTCGCCCGATACCACCGGCCATATCCCCGATGACAAATGGGCGCTTACCTTCGCCATCAACGTCACCGGCGGATACATTGTGGCCGACGAAGCCTACAAGACCTGGCTGGAACAAGGCTTGAGCGGTAATTTAGTTTTGACCACCAGCGCCAATGCCGTCGTGGCCAAGAAAGGTTCAGTTGCCTACGACACTTCCAAAGCCGCCGCCAACCATCTCGTGCGCGAACTCGCCATCGAACTATCGCCCCTCGTGCGCGTCAATGGTGTGGCCCCCGCCACCGTCGTGCAAGGCAGCGCCATGTTCCCGCGTGAACGTGTCATTGCCAGTCTCGCCAAATACAAGATTGCGTATAAGGACGACGAAGCCACGGAATCACTCACAACCAAGCTGGCCCAGTTCTACGCGGATCGAACCTTGACCAAGAGTCCGATCACGCCCGCCGATCAAGCCGAAGCATTCTTTCTGCTCTTGACCAAACGCCTCTCCAAAACCACCGGCCAAGTCATCACTGTCGATGGCGGTCTCCATGAAGCGTTTTTGAGATAATTAGGACGCAGTGGTCATCAATCGCGCTCGAACAATTGTTCGACGTGATTGATGACTACCGGCACAGAAAGTTCCTTCAACCCTTTGGAATCGCGCAGCACGGTAAGCCGCTGGCTGCGCGGACGCCAAACTGCTTCAACAGTATCGCCCCACAAAATAAGTGAGGGCAGGCCGACCGCCGCCGCCAGATGGGAAATACCTGAATCGTGCCCGACAAAACTATTGCAAGCAGCCATCCAGCGGGCCAATTCGGGCAACGGCGCGCTTTGCATCAGCTTGAGTCGTGATTGCGGCAGAGGCTTGGCCAGGCGTTCCAGTCGATCGCGTTCCGCTTCTCCACCAATCAACAACAATTGAAATGAAGTCGATTGAACCAAGTAATTTAACAATCCGGCCCAATTAGATTCCGGCCAATTCTTGTTTTCGCTGCCACTGCCCGGATGCAACGCCAGCCACTTGCCTGCGTGAAGATTCGTTTCAAATGCTTTTGCGACCGTTAATCGTGGAACTGTGTCCGCATCAAAAATCGCCAATCGCTCCAACGGTTTCAAAAAAACTTCAGTGGCATGCAAACCTCCACTCTCATTCGGTCGATGTGGCCCGGCAATAAACTGTGCCTTGGTACAGCGTGCAACATTGGTTTCAAATATTTTATCCGGGTCGTAAAGGTAGGAGATAATCAGGTCAAAGTCGGAAAAGTAATCCATCAAGTCTTTTGACAACTCACCGCCTCGCGCAAAAAAACTCGCCAAAGCCCCGGCTTCAATGGATCGCACATCCGCTGCCAGGCCCCCTGCCAAAGCCAATTGCGCAATATGGGGATAACCCAATACTTCTAACCGCGCTTGGGGAAATTGCTGACGCAACGCAGCCAATGCCGGCATCGTCAGGATGAAGTCTCCAATCGCTCCGCCTCGGACAACAAGAATGTTACCTTGAACCCGGCTCACAACCTCAACACGTTAATCCTTACAAGCCGTCTGCACCACCGATTTACTTACCGAAACACAGTCAAACCCAAGGCTGCAACAAACAACCCGAATGCCAGTCGAATCGCACTTCCAATCCGCACCCTTTTTTCGTTTGCGGTTGCCCAGTTTAATAAATCGCGTAGATGCCACGGCCAGATGGTAAACCAAATGCCTGCTGCCACGAGCACATAGGCCCACGTAATAATCACCAACCGCCAATCAGTGTCCGCCCAACGGGCAGTATCCACCATCAATTTGGCGACCAACAATAAAACCACCGCCAGACCGCGCACAGCGAGAAAATCCTGCACATAAAAACATGAAGCCAGGCCCACAGCTCCAAAAAGGCACATCAGGAGCGGCTTGTAGGCGGCAAAGTCAGATACAGATTCCAGGTTGAAATAATACAGGAACCACGCCGTGGCCAACAGCATCAGCGCGAAACCCCAAGGTAATGACCGTGGGAATTTGCGCACATTCGCCGCAAATGCTGCCGGTTTCATCAAACCATAAATTTGTGGCAGCGCCATTACCAAGCCCAGAACCACTGCCAACATCGAAAGGTTAATCTGCATAAAATTTATTCTGCCCATGCAACCGATGAAAAGACGCTAAAGTAAAATAAAAATCCGAAAAGCTAAATTTCACCGGTCAATCCAGATTGACGATCGCTGGATCACCGTAAAGGGTAAATGACCCGGCGCGGTTGATCTTCACGTCCATGAGCTGGCCGTGATGCCGTTCCGAGCCGTCAAACACCACAATCTTGTTCGTCCGCGTCCGCCCCATCATGCGGGCCGAGTTTTTCCTGCTCTCGCCTTCCACCAAAATCTGCACCTGCTCACCGACGTAATGCTCATAACGGCGCGCAGCTATCTCATTCACTAGTTGCAAAAGACGCGCATTGCGCTCCTCTTTTATTTCTTTCGATAACTGCTCGGGCATCTCCGCCGCTGGTGTGTCTTTGCGTGGCGAATATTTAAAAATATACGCGTTATCGAACTCGACCGCTCGGGCCAGCGAAAGCGTTTCCTCAAAGTCCGCTTCAGCTTCTCCCGGGAATCCAACAATGATGTCCGTGGTAATTCCCATGCGTGGGCGAACCCGGCGCAATTTATCGATGATACTCAAAAACCGCTCGCGTGTGTAACCGCGATGCATGATTTTCAGCAGTCGATCACTTCCGCTCTGCACCGGAATATGAGCACTCTCTACAAGCTTAGGTAGGCGACCATATGCCTCAACCAAATCATCGCCATAACCCTTCGGGTGCGGCGATGTAAAACGAATGCGATCCAATCCTTCAATTTCATGCACCGCTTCAAGCAATTGCACAAAACCGGATTTGCCCTCTTTGATGGGAACATCCCGCTTCCCGTAACTCGTCACGATTTGTCCGAGCAGCGTAATCTCCTTCACCCCACGCGCCACCAACTCGCGGCATTCTGAAACAATATCCGGAATCGTCCGGCTCCGCTCTTCCCCACGCGTATAAGGCACAATGCAAAAAGTGCAATACTGGTTGCAACCCTGCATGATGCTGACAAAAGCCGTCACCGATTTTTCAGCAGTGTTCCCATTCAATATATGTTCTCGAATGGTGGCCTCACTCCCCTGCTCTTCACCAATATCCACCACCTTGGCCTGTCGCCCGGCTAGAATATCGTCGAGATAATCCGCCGTGCGATGAAATTTCTGCGTGCCAATAACCAGATCCACATCCGGCAATTTATCAATCAATTGCTGACCGCGACTTTGTGCCATACACCCCATGAAACCGAGCACCACGTCCGGACGATTCTTGCGCATTTCCGCCGCGAGATTTTGCATCTTTCCAATTGCCTTTTGCTCGGCGGCATCACGCACGCTGCAAGTGTTCAGCAGGATCACATCCGCCCCCGCCTCGGACGGCGCCAGTGTATAGCCCTTGGCGACGAGCTGGGCCGCGACCGTCTCCGAGTCGCGCTCATTCATCTGGCATCCGTACGTTTTGATGTAAACACTCGGCATAAAGCTGAGAATAGCCACTAACCTAAGGCACGAAAGATGGCTTGAAAAGAAGGAATAACAATTCGTTTCCCGTCAAGGTTCTCGCGAAACCAAATGTGAAATAAAACTGCCGCGTCCTCTTTTCAAAGAACGCGGCAGATGTTTTAAACTAGAAACCGATTAGCCCTCTACAATCTTCACCGTGCGACTCTGCGCAGCGCGCTTGCGCTGGCCTTCATCGAGGATCTTCTTGCGCAGGCGCAGATTTTTCGGCGTGGCTTCCACGTATTCGTCAGAACCGATATATTCCAAGGCGCGTTCGAGCGACATCTTGAAAGGCGCGCCAAGGGAAATGCCCTTGCCGTCACCGGAAGAACGCATGTTGGTCAGGCGTTTGGCTTTGCAGGGGTTGACGGGGATGTCATTCTCGCGGGCGTTTTCACCGACGATCATGCCGACGTAAATCTTATCACCCGGCTCCACCATCAAACGACCGCGTTCCTGCACCATGTTCAACGCATAGGCCATTGCTTCACCGTCTTCCATGCTGACCAGTGAGCCATTCTTCCGGGCGGCAATTTCTCCGCGATCCGGACCGTATTCGTGAAAGAGATGGCTCATCACGCCCAACCCACGGGTCTGGTTGACGAGATCGGTTTCAAAGCCAATCAACCCACGCGTCGGGATCATCGCTTCAATACTCACATCATCGCCATGATGATTCATGTTGGTGATTTCGCCCTTGCGCCCGGCGAGGTTCTGCATGACGTCGCCCATGGCGTCCTTGGGAATTTCCAGGAACAACTTTTCAATAGGTTCGAGCAACTTACCTTCGGCGTCTTTGCGGTAAATAACCTCGGGACGGGAAACCAAAACTTCATGGCCTTCCCGGCGCATCTGTTCCACGAGGATGGCAATTTGCATCTCGCCGCGTCCGCTGACGTTGAAAATATTAGGCAAATCGGTCTGCGAAACGCGCAATGCAACGTTCGTACGAATTTCCTTTACCAAACGGTCCCAAATGTGACGGGCCGTAACGAGTTTGCCGTCTTGTCCAGCCAGCGGGCCGTCATTCACTGCGAACTGCATCTGAATGGTCGGAGGATCGATGGGCACGAAAGGCAACGGCGCACGATCAGGACTGTCAGTAAGTGTTTCGCCGATGAAAGCGCCTTCAAAACCGGCCACGCCAATAATATCACCAGCGTGCGCTTCCGTGATCTCAATGCGCTTCATCCCTTCGAAATGATAAATGGCAGTAATCTTGCCCGTTTCCTTGTGGCCATCGCCATGAATACAAGCGCCGGGATCCCCGACCTTGATCTTGCCGCAAACGATTTTTCCCAATGCGATACGTCCGACGTATTCGGAATAATCCAGGTTGGCGATCAGCATTTTGAAACCTTCACCGGCATGGGCGCGCGGCGGCGGGATGTGCTTGATGATCGCATCAAACAACGGCTCCATCGTGCCGCTGACGTGGGTTAGTTCCACTTTGGCGAAACCTTCCTTGGCACTCGCGTAAATGACCGGGAAATCCAATTGCTCGTCCGTGGCATGAAGTGAAACGAAAAGGTCAAACACCAGGTCTAGCACCTTGTGTGGCATGGCGTTCTCACGATCGATCTTATTGATGACCACGATCGGCTTGGCGCCGGCTTCCAACGCTTTGCGCAACACGAAGCGGGTCTGCGCCTGCGGACCGTCCACGGAATCAACCACCAGTAACACGCCGTCGATCATGTTCATGATACGCTCGACTTCGCCGCCGAAATCCGCATGTCCGGGAGTATCCACGATGTTGATGTGGTAATCCTTATATTTAAAGGCGGCGTTCTTGGCGCGAATGGTGATGCCCTTTTCACGTTCCAAATCCATCGAGTCCATGAGCCGTTCTTCATGGGTTTGGGCTTGGTTGGCACGAAACGTCCCGGATTGTTTCAGCAAACAATCGACGAGCGTCGTTTTGCCGTGGTCAACGTGGGCAATAATTGCAATGTTACGAATATGTTCCATAATTTCTTCCGATCAAAATCGAGCCGAGTAATTTGCCAAAGGAATCGAAAAGGTCAAGCTATTGATTCAACCCCTAAATAATACACAATATACTTCTTTCCAAACGCTTGTGCAAAACCATTGCTTTTAAGCTTAATACTCAAACACTAGCGTCCCGCAGAAAAAAGGCTGGAGAGTAATTGAAGAACCTGCCACACGGCAGGGTATGAAAAGCAATTACAAACCAGCCAAGGCTAATTTCAGT
>JAQGPC010000016.1 GCA_028293285.1 Pedosphaera sp. | reverse complement strand
GGAAGGACGAACGCTTAAACTGTTCACGGATGAATTTCGTTCACCTATTGCGGCGGCGGTGACTGCTCGGACTGTTTGGGAATTGGTGTCCCGTAATCAACCTGGACTTTACCACGTCGCTGGTAACGAACGACTGTCGCGCTGGCAGATTGGACAGCTTCTGGCGGCACGCTGGCCGGAATTGAATCCAAAGATGGAGGCCGGTTCATTGAAGAAATATCAGGGAGCACCCCGTTCGCCAGACACTTCGCTCAACTGTGTCAAAGTGCAAAACCTGCTGAGCTTTCCCCTGTCCGGCTTGTCTGAATGGTTGGCGGCAAATCCAAGAGAAACATTTTGATTCTGTGAGTTCGCAAGGGACGCAATTTCATTATCGAGGACGATTAGCGCCATCGCCCACAGGCTATCTGCACTTGGGACATGCCCGGACATTTTGGATGGCGCAGGAACGCGCCATGGCGAAAGGCGGCACGTTGGTATTGCGCAATGAAGACCTGGATATGGTGCGCTCAAAGCCGGAATTTGTGACCGCCATGATCGAGGATATGCGCTGGTTCGGTTTACATTGGCAGGAAGGGCCGGATTGTGGCGGTCCATTTGGCCCATACAACCAAAGCGAGCGGAGAAGTTTTTATTTGGCAGCTTGGCGAAAACTATTGGAAGGCGGATTTATTTATTCCTGCAAGTGTTCGCGGCGTGATATTCAACAAGCCAGTCAAGCGCCGCATCAAGGCGAGGAAGAATTAATCTATGCGGGCACTTGCCGACCGAAGGCAGGTTCGGCATTGATTGAAGCGAGTTTACCAACGGGCATGAATTGGCGGTTTCGCGTGCCGGATGGAGAAAGAGTTTCTTTCGTAGATGGACATTTCGGACCCCAAAAATTTGTAGCAGGAAAGGATTTCGGTGACTTCGTGATTTGGCGACACGATGATGTGCCAGCTTATCAATTGGCCGTGGTCGTGGATGATGCCGCGATGCAGATTACGGAAGTCGTGCGCGGCGCGGATCTTTTGTTATCCACGGCGCGGCAGATACTTTTGTACCGCGCACTTGATTTGAATCCACCGACATTTTGCCACTGCCCACTAATGACAGATGAATCGGGAGTTCGTTTGGCCAAGCGGCATGATGCACTGAGTTTGCGAGCCTTGCGAGCGACCGGAATTACGCCAGAGGAACTTCGTGCGAACTGGAAAACCGGTCTTTAATTTTTGGCAGCTTGGCTGGCTGATTGGGCTTTCTGGGTTGCAACCCAGGCTTTGATTCGCTGCTCAAGGACATCCAGCGGTAAAGCGCCGTTGCCGAGGACTTCATCGTGGAAGGCGCGGATGTCGAATTCGTCGCCCAGTTCCTTCGTGGCGTAAGCGCGGAGTTCCTTGATCTTAAGTTCGCCAATTTTATATGCGAGCGCCTGTCCGGGCCAGACGATATAACGGTCCACTTCCACGGTAATATCGTGTTCATTCTTGCTGGCGTTGGATTTAAAATAATCAATGGCTTGCTGGCGGCTCCAGCCCATGGAGTGCATGCCGGTATCCACCACCAGGCGGATGGCGCGCCACATCTCATATGTCAGGCGGCCGAAATTTGAATAAGGGTCTTTATAAAAACCCATCTCCTGTCCGAGACTCTCCGAGTAAAGCCCCCACCCTTCAACAAAGGCGGTGTAACTTTCGTGCTTGCGAAACTCCGGAACATTTTCCATTTCCTGCGCGAGGGAAAGCTGAATGTGATGGCCGGGAACGGCTTCGTGCAAGGAGAGCGGTTCCATCTCCCACTTGGGCCGGGTTTTTAGATCGTAGGTGTTGGCGTAAAAATATCCGGGGCGTCCGGCTTTCGGCGAGCCGGGTTGATAATACGCCGTCGGCTGCGATTTCTCAGAATACGCCGGCACGGGCATTACGCCATAAGTGAGGCGCGGGAGTTTGCCAAAGAGTTTGGCCAATTCAGGATCCGCGCGTTTGGCGATATCGCGGTAGCCACGCAACAAGCTCTCCGCGTCATCGAAATAGAACTTTGGATCGGTGCGGAGATAGACAAAAAAATCGTCGAAGCTGCCCTTGAATCCGGTTTTGGCAATCACCTCATCCATCTGCGTGCGGATGCGCTTAACTTCGGAAAGACCAATCTCATGGATTTGCTTGGGCGTGAGCGACGTGGTTGTGACATTGCGCACGTTCATTTCGTACCAGGCTTTGCCATCGGGAATGTCGCTCAAAGCGATACTCTCGCGAGAACCGGGAATATATTTTTCTACTAAAAATTTGTGAAGCTCCTTGAAGGCGGGCACGACGTTGTTGGTCAGCAAGGTAAAAGCTTCCTTGCGCAGACGCTCCTGCTCTGTGGTCGAAATGCCAGCGGGAAACTCTTTGAAAGCTTCGAGCATGGGATTCTTTAGCGGATCTTCGACCAACTGACTGGCGACTTGTTGCGGCACGTCACGGAGCGTGATGCGAGGTTCGGTGATGCCGGTTTCCAACCCTTTTTTCAGCAGCACGATGGTTTGCTGAATGACGGTGGGCACACCCTTGAAGCGGGCGATGATATCTTCGTAATCCTTGACCGAACGATGCGGCATGATTTCAAACATTTGAGGAACATCCTGCTGCACACCACCCAGTTGATTAATGGCCAGGTATTCTGATTTGAACCGGTGGCCTTCAATCCCACGTTCGAGTTGTTTTTTGAAAAGATCATAGCTGAGTTGCTCGGTAGGATTCAGTTTTGAACGGTCAATCGACTTGACGACTTTTAACGGTGTTTGCAACTCGCGTTTGTGGCGCTCAATGGTTTCCAGAGAATTATCCGACCAACGATCATTCTGACCCGGATAACCAACATAGGTGGCCCACTCCGGATATTCGCGCATGTTGTAGTCCCACTTAACGTTAAAAAGTTCGCGCAGCCGCTCAGTCTCTGTTTGATGGGATTTGTTCTCGATGAGCGCCTGGTATCGCTGCTCAAAGGACTGGCTGGTTGACGGCTGGGCGTTTGCCGAGGTGGCTGCAAGAATGAGAATGAAAAAAATTAAACGCATGCGGATTTGTCTTAACTCAACCTCCAAAAATAAGCAACCCACGGTCAATGACCGTGGGCGCTCGTGAATTCAATAATTCGGCTTAACTGCCGATTACATGTGCGCGATGATGTTGTCGCCGAATTCGGAGCATTTGATCTCCTTGGCACCTTCCATCATGCGAGCAAAGTCGTAAGTGACTTTCTTCGAACCAATCGCGCCGTTCAGACCTTTGATGATCAGGTCGGCTACTTCAGTCCAGCCTAGATAACGGAACATCATTTCGCCGCTCAGCACAACGCTGCCGGGGTTGACCTTGTCCTGATTGGCATACTTGGGAGCGGTGCCGTGGGTAGCTTCAAAGATGGCGTGACCGGTGACGTAATTGATATTGCCGCCAGGAGCAATGCCGATGCCGCCGACCTGTGCTGCCAAGGCGTCGGAGAGATAATCACCATTGAGATTCAACGTGGCGATGACATCGAAGTCCTCAGGACGCGTGAGCACCTGTTGGAGCGTGATGTCCGCAATCGAATCCTTAATGAGAACCGCGCCTGCCTCCAGAGCACTCTTCTGCTCGTCATTCGCAGCGACTTCACCCTTTTCCTTTTTGGTGCGTTCCCACTTCGCCCAGGTGTAAACTTTATCGCCGAAAATCCGTTCCGCGGCGGAGTAGGCCCAATCGCGGAAAGCGCCTTCGGTGAATTTCATGATGTTGCCCTTGTGAACGATGGTGACGCTCTTGCGCTTCTCGCGGATGGCGTATTCGATGGCTGACTTCACCAGACGAATCGTGCCGACATTGGAAACCGGCTTGATGCCGATGCCGACCTGCACGGGAATGTGGGAAGCATCGTGGTCAGGCGAAGCCATCTTCATGTAATCCGCAATGGCCTGCTTGGTGCCGAAACGGATCTTG
Organism: Pedosphaera sp.; assembly: GCA_028293285.1. GTDB lineage: Bacteria > Verrucomicrobiota > Verrucomicrobiia > Limisphaerales > Pedosphaeraceae > Pedosphaera. The sequence goes on along the minus strand of JAQGPC010000016.1, from coordinate 19,766 downwards.
GCAAAATCCTTGGGAAAAGTCTGGGCTAGGAAATCCAGCATCTTCTGCGCTTCTGGAGTACCACCGGCATATTCGATGCCCGCGTAAATGTCTTCGGTGTTTTCGCGGAAGATGACCATCTCCACCTTCTCGGGATGCTTCACCGGTGAAGGTACGCCTTGGAAATATTGCACCGGACGCAGGCAGACATAGAGGTCCAACATTTGGCGCAGGGCAACGTTCAGCGAACGAATGCCGCCGCCAACAGGCGTGGTGAGCGGGCCTTTGATACCGACCAGATATTCCTTGAAGGCATCCACGGTATCGTCCGGCAACCAGTTATCAAATTTGTTCTTGGAAGCTTCACCGGCGAAGACTTCGAACCAGGAAATCTTGCGCTTGCCACCGTAGGCTTTCTCCACTGCGGTATCGAACACGCGCTGGCTGGCGGCCCAGATGTCAGGGCCGGTGCCGTCGCCGCGAATGAAGGGAATGACCGGGTTTTCCGGGACATTGAGTTTTCCGTTTTGGATCGAGATTTTTCCGCCAGCGGGCGGGGTGATGTCTTTGTAAGGCATTTTGCTAGTTGGATTATTAGATAAAATTACTTCAGGCCAGCACAGGGAATTGAGAGGCCGGAGCCACAACGTCAGTGAAGTGAGCTTTGACCTGGGCAACAGTGTTCGCCACGGTCAAACCGTATTTTTCGCGCAGATACTCAACCGAGGTGGCATGCTCGATAAACTTGTCAGGCCAGCCAATGCGGGTCATCGGCGTCTGGATTTGTTTTTCACTGAACAGTTCGAGGACGCTGCTGCCGTAACCGCCAGGCAGAACATGGTCTTCCAGAGTCACGACCAGATCAGCGGCGCGACCAAAGAATTCCGTGGTGCCAGCATCAATTGGTTTGGTGAAACGTGGGTTGACGATAGCGACATCAAATCCTTCAGCCGTGAGTTGTTGCGCCGCTTTGCGCGCGACGCTCATCATATTGCCCAGACCGAACAGGGCGACTTTGGGACGACCTGTGTTGAAGAAATTCTGGATAACTTCGGCTTTGCCGATTTCCAGCAACTTCGGTTGATCCTTAATGGGCACGCCTTCGGCCGAGCCGCGTGGGTAACGAATAAAGGTCGGATGCTGTTGATGCGTGGCTGTGAACATCATGTCCACGAGTTCATCTTCGTCCTTGGGCGCCATGGCGATGATGTTTGGGACGCAACGCAGATAGGAAATATCGAACAGGCCGTGATGCGTCGGGCCGTCTTGCGGTGAAAGACCAGCGCGGTCCATGCAGAAAATCACCGGCAAATCCTGCAAAGCCACGTCATGAATAATGATGTCGTAGGAACGTTGGAGGAACGTGGAATAAATGGCGCAAACGGGATGGAATCCCATCGTGGCCATGCCGGCGGCGAACAAAACGGCGTGCTCTTCCGCGATACCCACATCGTAATAACGCTGGGGCATGGCTTTCTCGAGAATCTTCAACCCCGTGCCGCTGGGCATGGCGGCGGTGATACCGACGATGTTATTGTTATTCTGGCAGAGCTTGACCATGGTTTGGCCAAATACATCTTGCCACGCGGGAGCGGCACCAGCCTTGGGAGCCGGAGAAACACCGGTTTGGACATCGTAGGGACCGGTGCCGTGGAACTTTTCAGGCTGCTGAATAGCGACATCGTAGCCTTTGCCCTTTTTGGTGAGGACATGCAGAACCACCGGTTGATCACAGGTCTTGGCGAACTCCAGTGAATTAATCAACAGCGGGAGATCATGGCCATCAATTGGCCCCAGATAGCGCAAGCCCATTTCCTCGAAAATCAAACTGCTGCCGAAACCGCCACGGCCATCGGATTCGATGTTGGCGGGGTTCTGCTGCAAGGTGACTTCGTTGACCGCGCCTTTAAGTGCTTCTTCGGCCTTGTGACCGAGTTTCAAGGCAAGTTCACCCTTGGGCATGCGACGCATCCAACGCTCGAAATCCTTTTGCAAGCGATTGTAGCGGGGATGAGTGATGAGCTTGTTCAGGTAATTGGCAATGGCCCCGACATTCTTGGCGATACTCCATTCGTTATCGTTGAGAATGCCGATAAACTTCTTGGTGGTGTGGGCGATGTTGTTCAGCCCTTCGAAGGAAATACCATTGGTCAAGGCGGCGTCGCCAAAGATGGCGATGACATTTTCATCCGTGCCGCGTTGATCGCGGGCGGCGGCCATGCCCAAGGCAGCGGAAAGAGCGGTCCCGGCATGACCGGCACCGTAGCAATCGTGCTCGCTTTCCGTACGCAACGAAAAGCCATTAAGGCCGTCGGTAGTACGAATGGTGCCGAAACGGTCGCGGCGTCCGGTCAGGATCTTATGGACATAAACCTGATGGCTGACGTCCCAAACGAATTTATCCTTGGGAGTGCTGAAAACGTAATGCAAGGCCATGGTCAATTCGACCACGCCGAGGTTCGGCCCAAGATGTCCGCCATTCTTGGAAAGTTTGGTAATCAGTTCGTAGCGGATTTCTTCAGCCAACTGGTTGAGTTGGGGCAATGTCAGTTTTTTGACGTGCTCGGGGCCGTCCACCATGTCCAGGAATCTACTCATATATTATTGGTTAGTCTGCTTCTGATAAATCGGGCGTGAGCGGAGTAAGGGCGGGTTCACCCGCCGCATTGGTTTCCAGCTTCTGTATTTTCAATTCTGCATCCGCCAATTTGGCCTGGCAAACCTTGGCCAAGCGCGTCCCTTCTTCAAAACGGGACAGCAACGTTTCCAAAGGCAAGTCACCGGATTCCATCGATTCCACAATCGATTCCAGTTTTTTCAATGCCTCTTCAAACGGCAAATTTTCAGGCTTGGCCGCATCTACGGCCTTCGATGCCTTCGACATAGAACGAAAATTAAGATAAGTGGGCCTGTTCGTCTAGCACGTAGTAAGGGCTTATTACCTTAGCTACTTGAAGCAGAAGAATCTGTAAAACATCTACTTACGATAATATATATGATTTGTGACTGGGAATAAATGTTTTTCTTTATTGGCTTTCGGCGTCCACTGCGTATAATCGGCCGAATATCGTCTCATGAAGTACCTCACAGGATTTATCCCCCGCGTTCTAAGTCTGGCCTGCTGTTATTTGTATCTCCCTGCCCTGTTTGCACAGACGCCGGTTGTGGTGCAAACGAACGCCACTATTCGCGTAATGGCTGCGAATTTAAGCTCCGGGAACTACCAGCGTTACGAAACAGCCGGGTTGGACATTTTGAAGGGCCTCAAGCCCGACGTGGTTTGTATCCAGGAATTCAATTATCTCGGCACTGATGGCACTTCGCTCAACACGCCGACGGCCATTCGCGAGATGATTAATAACACCTTCGGCACGAACTTCGTTTATTTTCGAGAAAGTGGTTATAACATTCCCAATGGAGTCATCAGCCGCTATCCGATGCTTGCTTCAGGCTCATGGGTTTCTGACGTAGGTGATCGTGGTTATGCGTGGGCGCAGTTAGACATTCCCGGGACGAACCATCTTTATGTGGTGAGTGTTCATTTAAAGGCCAGCAGCAGTTCTGCTTCAATGCGGGCCAACGAAGCTGTGACGGTTAAATCCAATATTCTCGCGAATTTTCCGGCCAATGCCTGGGTTGTCCTGGGAGGCGACCTGAACATAAGTTCCTCCGGTGAAGCGGCTTTGGCTACCATGAAGACTTATTTGAGCGACACCCCCATTCCCACCGATGCTGAATCTGGCGGTGATGCAGATACGAATGCGGGACGTTCGAGCCGTTACGATTACGTTTTTCCCAGTTTTAATCTTTCCAGCAACGAGATTCCCGCGAAGGTTGGTTCACACACTTTCTCGAACGGAGTGGTGTTTGATTCGCGCGTGTACACTCCGTTAAGCGATGTTTCACCGGTTCAATCCGGCGACTCAGGAGTTACGGGCATGCAACACATGGGGGTCATCAAGGATTTTAACATCGCTTATTCGATCACAAACTTTGTCACCAATGTGGTGGTAACAGCGCCGTTGTTGGTATTGCAATCGAGCAACGTCATCAGGTGGCAGGGCGTGAGCAATGTGACCTATACGGTACAGGTGAGGACAAATCTTAATTTCACGAACTGGATTACGATTGGGACGGCCTCTTCCACGACGACCAATATTTCCTTCACGAATAACAGTAGCGGACCGCAAAAGTTCTTTCGCGTAACGTATCCATAATTTTCACCGAATTAAGACCAGTTCATTGGAATTGCCTGCTACTCTTATTTATTCTTTAGCAATCGCTGTTTACGATCATCCGGCAGGCTGGTGCCAGGCAGCCACGTTCCAGCAGCCTGTGGATCCACTTCCAGCCACTGACGGGCGATATTCTCGACGTAGGAATTGCGTTGTTTCTCATCGCTGATGGTTTCGACCCAAGGCGCAGCTATTTCAGGAAATTGTGAAGAAAGTTGATTGATATAGGTTTGGACCATCTTCTCGCGTTCCTTATCAGCCGGCAAGGTTTGAAGCCATTTACTGGCACCAGCGGGGTCATTATATGCCCATTGCGATATATAAGGCCTTGCAATCCAAATTCTCTTCCACTCCCTTCCGGAAATGAGGATACCCAGGCAGCCGCTGACTGCGGATCAAAAGCAGCCCATTGGTATACCACTGTCTGGGCAGCGCTGGTTTGAATAAGGCCGGCCGGGAGATTCGCGACCAATTGCACTGCATCCTGAGGCGAGCTTTCAGCCACGGTGGAAAAAAGTCCCTCCACAAACGAATGCTGGGCTCCACTTTCGGGCAATCGACCGACCCATTCCATGGCAGCTTTTGCATCAACAGAACCAAAGGTCCTGCCCAGATTTTGAAATAGCCAACCCTGCTCACTGTCCTGGGGCATCGATTGCACAAAATTCATCGCGCCTTGGGGATCGGTTTGAGCCCATTTTAAAGTGAGCTGGTTGAGAGCGGTTTGTTTGCCTTTGCTTTCCGGCAACTCCTTTGCCCATGTGACGGCATTATCCAGGTCTACCATGGCCCACTCGCTCGCGATATTACTGATTATATCATTCCGCATGCGGCTGGAAGGTAAAGTGCTGGCAAATTCCGCGGCCGCCTTGGGATCGGTTTCCGCCAACCGCCTGGAAAAGGTTTGTAGCGCGCTATGTTTGGCAGAGCTTTCCGGCAACGTCTGGATCCATTCGCCGGCTGCCTTTGGATCGGAGTCGGTCAAACGGTTGATGACCTGGCTAACGGCACTCATTTGTGTATCGCCCGGGGGAAGTGTTGCAACAAACGCGGCTGCCGCCTTTGGATCTGCTTCAGCGAGGGATGAAATGGCAGTTTGCAGGATGCGCTTGCGCTCCGGGCCGGGCGGAAGATTCTGAAGGTAATTGACAGCAGCCTGCGAATTCTGATGTGACAAGTTACCAATGACATCAGCAAGTAAATCACTTCGCGCTTTTCCGGGCGGAAGATTCTGCGCGTAAACCAGGACGGCTTGGGCATCGGTTCGGGCCCATTGAGAACTGAGGGTGTTCAAAGCACTTTGTTTGGCGGAACCTTCGGGTAATTGCTGCACCCACGCGAGTGCGCCATTCAAATCATCTCCCACCCAATGTGCGATGGCAGAATTAAGGGCACCGTCGCGCATCTGACCGGTTGGCAGGGCAAATGCGTAATCAGCGGCTTGTCTAGGATCGGTATCGGCCCATCGCCAAACAATGCTCTGAAGGGCAGAAGATTTTTCACGACCGGCCGGAAGTGTATTGGCCCAGGCCAGTGCAGCTTGCGGGTCTTTACCAGCCCATTCCGACGCGATGGCTCCATACGCGTGCGTGCGTTGTGCAGGAGCCAACTGGACGGCTTGGGCCACAGCCGTGGCTGGATCATTCTTAGCCCAGGCATTGAAGATGGAATAAAACGAACTGGCATCACACTTATTCAGGCTGACGGCCTTTGCCAATTCAAAAGCAGCCTTGGGATTCTTTTTGGCCATCACGTCGATAAGAGAATTTAGGGCATCATTACGAAACTGACTGGCCGGGAGTTGTTGCACCCAAGCCGATGCAGCCTCGGAATTTTTTTCACCCCAACTCCGCAATACAGTTAAGACCGCAAAATCATGCGCTTGTCTGCCGGAAACAGAGTCGGCATAAGCCATCGCCGCTGCGGGATCGCTTTCCGCCCACTGGGCCAACAACGGGCGACGCAAACTCTCGCGCGCAGACTTGATTGAAATTTTTTCCACATCGGCGAGCAGCCGAGGCAATTCTGCGGAGTCAAGCGACTCAATCATGGCGTCCCAATTCTTGGGATAATGCCAGGCACCTTTGCTGTTAATTATTTCCTGAATTACAGCTTCAAGTTCAATGAGCGTGTATTTTTTCTTCTCCGCACCGGCATGGTCAGTGCTGTCTGATTGGGATTTGGTGAACCGTACTGATGTATGGTCGTCTTGACGGGCGGCAATTGTAGTGACATTCCGTTTAGCCAAGTAGTAAGCCAGTGCACCTGTCAGCACGTGAGTTACGATTAACACTAGAACGATGCTCCTTTTTGCGTTCATAAGAATTTTCAAGACTTGAACGATTCAACCTCCACTATCAAGCCAATACTGTCGATTATGTCGAGAGTAATCCAAGCATGGGGCGGAAGCCCGATTGAAAAACACGGTGGAAGATTTAAACTCCGCATGTTCATGCACACGATTTTGCTGGCCGAGGACAGCGAAGATGACGTGTTCTTCGTCACCCGCGCTTTTTCAGAGATTAATGTTCCTTGCACGCTGCAAGTTTCTGCAGATGGCAGGCACGCCATTGATTACCTCAAGGGAACGAATCAATTTGGCGACCGCCGATTGTTTCCCCTGCCCGAATTTATGTTGCTGGATATCAATCTTCCTCAAGTGAATGGATTGGAAGTTTTGGAATGGATTCGCCGTGATTCGCCACTGGAAGATTTGCCGGTTGCGATGTTCACCAATTACAACGAAGCGACTTATATGAATCGCGCTTACGATCTCGGCGCGGATGCGTATTTCGTCAAGCCTGCGAACTCGCAACAGTTCAACGGATTGCTCAAGAACATCACCCAGACGTGGTTCAAATGCGGCATGTTTCCCATGACGTAGTCCGATCATTTGTCGCGCTCGTGTTTAACGCGGAGTTTCTGATCTTCAATCGTCACAACAAAAGTGAATCGTCCGGAACCAAGCGCTTGTTCGCCTTGATATTTTGCAGGTTCGCTTTTCATCCGGTTGGTGCCAATGGACAAACTGATATATGGATCTGGATAAGCCATGGGAAGAATTTGGTATTCGCTGGCTTCGCCACTTTTAATGTCGCCGAAATTATTATCGTTGATCACGACGTTGGAAACGTCCTTGTCCGTGCCATTGCGAACCCGGACATGGGTGGCGTTGTCGCCTCCGCAACCGAGCAAGGTGAATGATAGAAGAACAAGTGTAACGAATCTGGTGACGAGGGTCATGTGCTATGACATTCAGAATAACTGACTGAAAGCTCAAGAACAATTTGGTGGAAAAGTATTGCGCCGTTGACATGACTTGCAACATCGCGCGCGAAGAAACTTAAATTGAGCCTCATGCTTTCCGCGTCGGGAATTGTTGCGCACCAGTCGGCGCTTAAGGACGGTGAATGGTTGAAGATTCCGCAGTATAAAATGTGAGATGGAAAACGCTTCACTTTGGCGGCTCTATAGCGCTACGTATTTCACCGGTTTTGAGGCGAGTCTTTAATTTCTGGCCGGGCTTTGTTTCGTTGGCGGAGCGGATGACTTTGCCGGTTTCGGCGTCCATGGTGATGGAGTATCCACGGGCGAGGACTTGTTCAGGGCCAAGCAAGCGGAGTTGGGTTTCGAGCGCGGCGAGACGGTTGCGATGACTTTGTAATTGGTGACGCACTTGTTCCTGCAAACGGCTTTGCTCTTGTTCGAGAAGTTCGCGGCGTTGTTGGAGGACTTGGCGTGGACGGACGCGATTAAGCCGCTCCTGCAGATTTCGCCACGTTACTTGCTGGCTGCGCACGCTGTGTCTTGCACAACGGAGCAGGCCCGTCTGGAGATCATCGAGATGTTGCAGCGATTCATTGAGGCGGCGGCGGGGATGATTGCGTTGCAAACGTTCCAAGAGGTATTCCAGTTCGTATTCCTTGTCGTCGAGGCGCTGGCGAAATAATTGGCGCATGCGGTCGCCGACGGCAGAGAGAAATTGGCAACTCGCGAAAACGTTTTGGGTGATGATTTCAGCGGCGGCGCTGGGAGTGGCGGCGCGGAAATCGGCGACAAAATCGCTGATGGTAAAATCAATTTCGTGGCCAACGGCGGAGACAACAGGGAGTTGCGATTCGAAGATGGCGCGGGCGACAACTTCTTCGTTAAAAGCCCAAAGGTCTTCGAGACTGCCACCACCACGCGTGATGAGGATAAGATCCAGTCGTTGATTGGAATCAGAAGGTTGAAGGCTACTCCAGTTATTTAAGAGCCTGATGGCGGCGGCGATTTCTTCGGCGGCCCCCTGCCCTTGCACGCGGGCGGGAGCGAGAATGAGTTCCAATCCGGGATTGCGTCGCTGAATGACGTGGAGCACATCGCGAATGGCCGCGCCGGTGGGTGAAGTGACGATGCCGATGCGTTGCGGATATTGCGGCAAGGGGCGTTTGCGTTCCTGGGCAAAGAGGCCTTCGGCGTTGAGCTTTTGTTTGAGTTTTTCGAAAGCGACTTGGAGCGCGCCGATGCCCTGCAATTCCACAGCGGTAACGCGGAGTTGATATTGACCGCGCGGTTCGTAAACCGTCAGGTCACCTTGGAGAACAACTTTGCGACCGTCCTGAATGAGGTTGCGGGTTTCGCGGGCTTCGTTGCGGAAAAGAACGCAACTAACCTGGGAATCAATGTCCTTGAGGGTGAAATAAAAGTGGCCGGAACTTTGAGCGCGGAAGTTGGTGATTTCGCCAGTGACCCAGACCTGGCCGACCTGCTTTTCAAGCAAGCCTTTGACCTTGGTGGTCAGTTCGGAAACAGTCAGGACTTTGCGGGTTGCTTCCTGCGGAAACAACTCGCCGAAATCCCACTGTGATTTTGCCGGTTTAGCCATGTTACACCTTGATATTAACGCTTTTCATATTTTGCGGCTACCTCCGGATCAATCTTTTTAAGTGATTCCAAAGCCCTCTGTCGAAGTTCCTGGTCGGAGTCACTCATTAAATTTATCAGGAGAGGAACGGCTTCTCTGGCGGCAGGCCCGTATTTTCCAATGACGAACGCAGCGCTCATACGCAAACCACGATTCTTATCCTGTAGTAATTCGCCAATCAGTGGAATAACCGATGGATCATTTGGGACCACTTCGCTGAGAGATATGCGCGCCCAGCCTCGGGTATGAAGTCCCTGCGAGTTGGCCACTTCACGAAGGACCTTGGCCGCTGTATTCGTCTGCCGGTCAATTCTCCACAGTGCGCGGGCAGCTTCCATGCGCACATTATCGGATGGATCCTTAAGAGCGTTGGTAAGTCCTGGAACTGCGGCCTTCGCTTCTTGACCGATGCGGCCAAGCATCGACGCCGACATGCCTCGGATTCCGCGGTCGGGATCGTCGAGGCATTCAATAAGTATGGGCACATAATCCTTATTTTTTGGACCGATGGAATGAGCCACGGCCCTGGAAACATAGCCGCGGGCGTCGTCATGGGTTTTATCCCTTAAAAGGCGCTCCACGTCACGGAGGGGTAATCGAATATTTTGATTATTTAACAGCACGAGGTCGACTGAGTTCCATAGGTCTCTATCGCGGATGGGCGGGGCCAGATGCTTTCGGGCCCTGGCTGGGAGCTTCGGATAATTCCCTTGATACCAATGATCCCATAAGCCATCAGATTTTTCGAAGGCATTCACTAATACCGGCGATGCATTCGTGCCCATTTCGCGAAAGGCTTGCAGAGCCGTTTGTTGGTTGGTGGTGAAGACTTGGGTAAGCCAATATTGAGCGGTTTGCCCCTGATAAACCGGCCCCGGATTTGAGCGGGACTTCACGATCACAACTACCCCGACTACAAGTGCGAAACTGACAATGGCAATAATGGCAATGCGCCCCTTCATTCCTGGTTCGACTCCATAAGTGATATAAACCTTCCAGCGAACTTGGTTGTCAGAGCAATATTGTCTCTCCTATTTTGCATCTGCCGCGAGGGGTTGAGAGACGCGCACAATGCTTTTTGCGTGGCCGGTCATTTCGTCCACGTCGACGATTACTCCTTGAAGGATGATGCGGTTCTCAGCCACGGCGAAGCGTTGGGGCTGCAAGGTCAGGAAGCGCTTAACAACCGGTTCAATCTCGCGGCCGATGACGCTTTCATGCGGACCGGTAAAACCGGCATCACAAAGGAACGCCGTGCCGCCGGGGAAGATTTGTTCATCGGCGGTTTGGACGTGAGTGTGCGTGCCAATGACGGCACTGACCTGGCCATCAAGCATGCGAGCGATGGCGATTTTTTCGGAAGTCGCTTCGGCGTGCATATCCACGAAGATAATATTGGTCTTTTGCCGTAGGCGTTCCACTTCGTTGCGCGCAAAAGTGAAGGGATTCTCCAAATCCGGCATGAAGGTGCGGCCCTGAATATTCATGACGGCAATCGGAGCCTGACTGCTGAGCTGATGAACGAGGCTGCCCCGCCCCGGAGTTCCCTGCGGATAATTGAGCGGTCGCAGAAAACGCGGTTCATTTTGCAGAAGAGTGATGACTTCCTTTTGGTCCCAGAGATGATCGCCACTGGTGATGATGTCCACGCCGGCGGCAAAGATTTCTTCGGCGGTCTTGGGCGTAATGCCAGAACCGCCAGCGGAATTTTCACCATTGGCAATAACCACATCGATTTCATTTTGCCGCCGCAAACGAGGAAGGAGTTCTGTCACTGCCCTGCGTCCCGGTTCGCCCACAATGTCCCCTATGAAAAGAATCTTCACTTACGACAAGGTAATAGCCACAGGCTTCAAGGCAAGCAAGGAAACCGAGGAACAGTTATGCTGCTTATCCAAACGACACGCCGACCCTGTCAAATATTTTGCTATTGGATACAAAACACAAGTTCCATAAGCTATAAGAAATTCAGCGGGCAGTTTACGAATGAGTGCGGGTTTATATAAGAAAGCCATTCCAGCGAAATTGGGTTTGTTGCGTACGCAATTGATCCTCCTCACCCTGCTAATCCTTTGTCCGGTGTTCGCCCTCGGGCTTTACGGCTACCTGCAACAACGAAGGATTGAAAAGGCGAGCGTCCAGGAAAAAATTATCGCGACCTCCCGTTTGGCCGCGGCAGGCCAAAAAGATTTTTTTGATCGAACCCGCCAGACACTTGCCACGTTGACGCAATTTCCATTTTTGATTGATACCCAGGATCGCTCGCTCGGTGAAATTGCTTTTTATAATTTCAAATTACTTTCGCCTGACTACCTGAACTTTGGATTAATTGAAACCAACGGTGTTTTGTTTTGCAATGCCGCGCGGACAAACAGGACAAATAAAGCCATCCGTTTGAACGACCAATCCTATTTTCAGCAGGTCGCTCGGCGAAAGCATTTCTCCATCGGTAATTTTCAAAATGATCCCCTGGTAGATGAGCCCTGCCTGAACTTCGGATACCCGGTAGCCAATACCAACGGGCCGCTCAAGCGGGTCATCTTCGCTTCGTTAAAATTGTCAGTGCTCTCACATTCGTTGTCAGAAGTTGCGCTCGATGAAGGCGGCATTTCGTTGGTGATCGATCCGGTCGGAAACGTTTTGGCCGCCCATCCCCATCCTGAGAAATGGGTGGCCACGAAAGCAGCCCCGGACTTATTCATCCAGCAAGTCCTTAAAAAACAAGCGGGACTTTTTGAAAGTTCCAGCCTGGATGGAACCCCGCGCCTCTACGCCATCACACCGGTTACGGAAGGTAATTCTTCGCCAATTTTAGCGGTGGTTGGCATTCCGAGGGATGCGTCTTTTGCGCATGCCAATAGCGCGCTGGCTCGCAACCTGACAGTAATGGCAATCATTGCAGCACTGGCTTTGGTGGCGGCGCGAATCTTTGCCCAGCGGTTACTGTTGCGCCCAATTAATGCACTCGTTTCCGCAGCCAATCGGCTTTCCCGAGGCGACCTTTCGGCCCGTGCCGGAATGCGCGAAAGCGCCAACGAACTGAACCAACTGGCTCAGGCATTTGATGCAATGGCTGAAAACCTTGCAACCCGACAAAAGGAACTTGAGCGGGCGAACGAAGCCATCAAACGGATGAATGCGGAATTGGAACAGCGGGTGAAGGAACGCACCATCCAACTGGAGATCGTAAACCAGGAATTGGAGGCATTCAGTTATTCAGTTTCGCATGACTTGCGGGCACCGTTGCGGCACATGAGCGGCTTCGCTCAATTCCTTTCGGATCATTCCCAGGCAGTCCTGGATGAAAAAGGGAAACGTTATCTCAACATGATCAAGAGCGCCGCCAAACAGATGGGCTCTTTAATCGAAGACCTGCTGAGCTTTGCGCAGATGGGGCGACAGCAGATGCATAATGGCGAAGTGGACATGAACGAATTGGTGCAGGAAGTCATTGCGGGGGCAAAATTGGAACAAGGCGAGCGGCAGATTGAATGGGTCGTGCTGCCTCTGCCGAAGGTGCGCGGAGATGCCGCCATGCTCAGGCAGGTGTGGGTCAATTTCATCGCGAACGCGGTCAAGTACACCCGGCGTAAAGAAAAAGCGCACATTGAGATTGGCTGGCGGGAAGAGTTCGGAAAGGAATTGGTTTTCTTTGTCAAAGACAACGGAGCAGGTTTCGATATGAAATACGCGCAAAAGCTTTTTGGCATTTTCCAACGGCTGCATGAGGAGTCGGAATTCGAAGGAACCGGAATCGGATTGGCAAATGTCCGTCGAATCATTCACCGCCATTCGGGTCGTACATGGGGAGAAGGAGAAGTAGAAAAGGGCGCAACCTTCTACTTCTCCTTGACCAAGTAGTGAGAGTTACTTCGCTTCTTCAATGATGAGCATCTCGATGGGCTGGGCGCTCGGAACGAGTTCCAGGCCAAGCTGGTCCAATACGGCCTGCTTTATTGCTTCAGGATTGGGAGATTGCCCGCCCGACGCAGCCCATTTGAGATCAATATCAAAGTTGCCAGTGAGTTCGGTCTGGTCAATCACTGGAACTGCCAGAGAAGTCTCAAGGTAATAAGCCAATGCCGAGAGAGTCTGATTGGCAGAATGGTAATTACCCGGCCCTGATCTGGATGAACTTCCTCCTCCTGAACCGAATGAGCTGCCATTCGCTGCGGGCCGATCTTCTTGATGTAATTTTAAACCCGCCGCATTTGGATGCTTTACGGTAAGCAGAAATACTTCCGTTTCACGCTTTTCAAGCCGACTTGTCACTCCGAATTTCTTTTCCGCTGCTGTCCGGAGCGCTTCCGGCGAACCACTTGGCAGGCTGGAGATAAAATCATATCTCTCCTCCGGCAGTTTGGCGGAGAGAACGATCCTGGCGGGCTTAGTTTTGCACCACCATAGGATGCCATTATTACCATTTGCGCAGGCTGTCCCAAGCCCATTAACTTATCTCCGGACCTTCCCCAACCTCCACCTTTGGATTTTGAGGGCAGGATTTCAACCAACGGCGGCGCCTGGCGAAGCACTTCTGAATTGAAACCCGGTTCGCCCTGCCAATTGTAGGCCGTGTGATTCTGAATTTTTTCGACGGCAACGATGGTGGTTCCGGCGGCGAGTAGAATACCTACGCCGACGACAGCAGCGGTTTTGATTTTTGTCCAGGCCATAACTTTTAATGTTCCTTTGATGAGGGTTAGAGTTGAACCGGTAGCGGCGCTGCCTTTTAAAAGCGAGGCGCTGGCAACGGAGGTGATGAGACTGGTTGGTGCAGCTTGCACGGCATGGGTGGAAAGCAGACTGACAATGGCAACGGCAGAAAGGACACTACCGCGCCGGGCAAAGAAGGCCCTTAACTTCTCCACGGCGCGGCTTACCCGCTTTCGGGCGGTGTCTTCATTGGCCCCCATTGCGATTCCCACCTCAGCAAGACTTTTATTTTCAAAAAAACGCAGAAGGACGGCGTTGCGGTCCTTCTCGGCCAGTCCGGCCATGGCTTCATCTAAAAGTGGAGCGACTTGTTCCCAGTTGGAATCATCAGTGGTTTCCATTTGAGCAAATTGATATTCACGCTGTTGCCGTCGGTATTGAATTTTTAAGGCATCGGAGGCAGCGAAACGGGTCGTTCGATACAGCCAACCGGAAAGAATTGTTCCCTGGCGAAGTGTGTGAGCCTTGCGGGCCAGGATAATGAACACCGCCTGAGTGATCTCCTGAGCCAGATGCGGGTCAGTGACCTGTCGCAACGCCGCCGAATAAACGAGACTGGCATGGCGTTCAACGAGTGTAGTGAAAGCCGCGTCGGAATGGCGGGTGGTGTATTCCCGCAACAGCGTCATGTCATCCATTTCGTGCATCTACCTATAAATGGACGCCGAAGCCAAGACCGGACAATGTTTTTAAGTTTTGGTGGAAGATAGCCGTTGCTGTCCAATAGCGCAGTTGGTCAGTGCGACTTTGCGTGCTGGCGTATCCAGCGCACAACGTCCGGCCATAGAAACTGATGCGCCGTCCTGCCGACGAGCATGCCAACGTGCTGAAGAGAGACGCCGATATCGCCTTCATACCAGAGCCACCGCTTCTGACGACTGCGAACGGCCTTGTAAAAGGGCCGGACAGATTCCGGGGGAGCGACAGCGGATTGTCTCTCCACAATGCACAAGAGTGGAACACGTGCGGATTCCGGAGTTGCACGAAGCCCGTCGAGTTTCAGTGTGCCGCGCATGAAGCGATCTTCCCGATAAAGCCATTCCACGACCTCTTCAAAGAATCTCCGCGCAAGAGGCATTTCATCGCCAGTCCACCGTTCAACGCGCAGATGGGTCTCCAGTGTTTGGGCGTTGGGGAGACTGACCAGCCAATCCATCCAGCGAAAATAGCCGAAGGTTGCAGGTGCGGCCAGGATGCTGGCAAGGTCGAGAACTGAGCCGGGCACACTACCTGCCATGGCATTCAACGAAGATGCACACGGACTGGCAGCCACCAAAGAACTGAGCGGATCCACTTTAGGACCAAAGTGGAGTGGGGCTCCAGCCAGAATCAAGCCCGCCAGGCGCTCGGGATGCAGGGTGGAAAAGATGGCGGCCAAGGTGCCGCCCAGGGAATGGCCAACCAGGAAAATCCGACGCTGTCCGGTTTCCTTTTCGATGGCGTGCAGGCAGTCAAGGAGCAGTTGATCCGCATACTCGGCCAATCCATAAGTTTGCTCGTCGACGCCTGGCTGTTCCCATTGCGCCAAATAAACAGAGATGTCGTTGCGTACAAATTGTTGGACGACGCTGGCTTCGGGTGCCAGATCCCAAATGTAAGAGCGTTTGATTGGAGCGGGAATGATGAGCACAACAGGACCATCATTCCTGTTCGAGGCATAAGCTCGAAGGGTCAATACCGGTTTCCTGAAAACAATACGCGACTGGGTCCTTCGCGGCCACATTCCCAATAGGTCGAACAGCTCACCGTAGAAGCACCGGAGTTGGTCGATCT
The DNA here is from genome assembly GCA_028293285.1 of Pedosphaera sp. Classification (GTDB taxonomy): domain Bacteria; phylum Verrucomicrobiota; class Verrucomicrobiia; order Limisphaerales; family Pedosphaeraceae; genus Pedosphaera. Next base: position 4,160 of record JAQGPC010000016.1, on the reverse strand, counting down.
GGTCGAAGGGAATCCATCTCAGGCCAGGGTGCGGCCAATTCAAACCGGATAATATTGTTGGCAACGTGCTTTCCATTTCTCTCTTTTTGCCAGCTCTTTTGGGAACCACTTAACAATTTTCCTTATGCCGATTCCACAAATCCCAATTCAATTATAACACTTCAATGGGGGCAGGCTTTGAATCAAACAAGAGTCGATGGCTCTGTGGGAAGCAGTCCAAAGTCGAACATTGAGGCGCGGCTGGCGAGGAGAAAGGGTTGAATATAGACATTTTATAGTTGCGTTTGGAGAGCAATTGCCATGATTTTTGTAAACATGAACCACCGAATATTGGCAGGCTGGGTTGCAGGATGCATGCTGACGTTAATTTCAGCCGGAGAAATCCAAGCAACCACTGCGGGCGATGAAATGGCAAACGCGGCGAATACATTCTTGAATGCGTTGACTTCCGAACAGCAGGCGAAGGCAACTTTCCAGTTTAAGGACGAGGAGCGGTACGATTGGCATTTTGTGCCGAAGTCGCGCAAGGGGTTGCCATTCAAGGAAATGACCGGGGCGCAACAGAAGCTTGCGCATGCTTTACTTTGCAGCGGGCTAAGTCAGCGGGGCTATGCCAAGGCAACAACGATCATGAGTTTGGAAGAAGTGCTGGCGGGAATAGAGAAAGGCAAAGGGCCAAATCGGGATGCAGACATGTATTTTTTCACTATTTTTGGGACGCCAGGTACAGAAACATGGGGTTGGCGTTTGGAGGGGCATCATTTATCACTGAACTTCGTGGTGCGAGGTGACAAGGTGTTGTCGGCGACGCCGGCGTTTTATGGCACGAATCCGGGCGAAGTCCGAGAAGGTCCGCGCAAGGGCTTGCGTTTGCTGGGGCAGGAAGAAGATTTAGGACGGCAGTTGGTCAAGTCTTTGAGCGCGGAACAACAAAAGGTGGCGATTTTCACCACGAACGCGCCCAAGGAAATCATTACCGGCAATCAGCGAACCGTGAAGGCATTAGGGCCAGATGGTCTGAGTGCGGGGAAAATGACGAAGGCGCAGAAGGAACTTTTGTTAACTTTAGTCAAGGAATATGCGTTCAGGCATCGGACTGAAGTGGCGGAAGCGGATTTGAAGAAGATTGAGCATAGTGGATGGGACAAGGTCCATTTTGCGTGGGCGGGCGGACTGGAACGGGGCATGGGGCATTATTACCGGATTCAAGGGCCAACATTTTTGCTGGAATATGACAACACGCAGAATAATGCCAATCATGTGCATTCAGTATGGCGCGATTTCGAGAATGATTTTGGCGAAGATGTATTGAAGAAGCATTATGAAGAAGTGCCTCATGGAAAGTAATAGGCAGGCAGATGGCTTGGGGCATTCCGAGTTAATCCGCGTTATTCCGACTTATTCCGGGTTAAATTTGTAAATATGAGCAATTTTACAGACCAAACGACAAACCTGATTGTGGGAGCACGGTGCACCGTGAACATCCACGACATGGCGTTTGGTGGTGAAGGAGTGGCACGGTTGGAAGATTTTGTGATTTTTGTGCCATTTGTCATGGTAGGCGAGACGGCAGAAGTGGAGATTACAGAGGTCAAAAAGCGGTTTGCGCGGGCGAAATTAATTCGCGTGGTGCAAGCATCGCCGGAAAGAGTGCAACCGTTATGTCCCTATTTTGGCGATTGTGGCGGATGCCAGTATCAGCACATCGATTACACGGCGCAGTTAAGACTGAAGCATAAGCAGATTTGTGACCTGTTCCAGCGCATTGGCGGAATCGACCCGGCAATGGTCGCTCCAGTGATCCCCTGCCCGCAACCCTATGGCTATCGCAATCGCATCATGATTCGCAGCCAATGGGACAAGTTCAAACAAGGGCTGAACATCGGGTTCATCCGCGCCGATAACCGGCTGGTAGTGGACATCAAGGAATGTAAAATTGCAGAACCGGCGCTGAATGAACAAATCCAACATGTGCGTGCAAATCCGCCACCCAAAGGAGGCATCAAGGTGGTGTTGCGCGTGATGCCTGAGGGTTGGGAAGTTCCCAAAGATTCGTTTTTTCAGAACAATTTTTTCCTTTTGCCTAGGTTAGTAGAGGTGACCCGGCAGTATTTACAGGCGAGCCAGGCGCGCTTTTTGGTGGATGTTTATTGTGGAGTGGGGTTTTTCAGTGTGGAACTGGCTGATTTGGTTGAATCGTTCGCGGGAGTGGAATTGGATCAAATGGCGATCAAGGCTGCGCGTCGGAACGCCGCAGCACGGGGTCGCACCAATGGCGAATTCGTTGCGGCACGGGCGGAAGATGCGCTGCCGGACTTACTAAAGCGGTTTTCGCCGGAGGCCACGGCGGTATTGATTGATCCCCCCCGAACCGGCTGTTTACCTGAAAGTCTCGAATTATTGCGGCAAACGAAGCCCCGGCAGATCATTTATGTTTCCTGTCACCCGGCCACCATGGCGCGAGACTTGAACATTTTATGCGCGGAAGGTGTCTTTGAGTTGGTGAAAGTAATACCTTTGGACATGTTTCCGCAAACTGCGCATATAGAATGCGTTGCAGATTTACGATTGAAGTCTATTGCACATTCCCAGTAGAGTGCGGACTTCGACAAGTTCCAATCATTAAGCAAACAGCATGATTTCAAGAATTCCGGCCATCCAATGACAAACGATACTGAAAATAAATCAAAAAGGAGTTTCGTTGCCTCCTGGTTACCGTGGCTTTTAGCAGCCGGCATGTTGGTGGTCTATCTTCTGACCTTGAATCCCTGGGTTTCGGCCAACAATTTGCGCCAAGTATCCGAGGTGAGCGGTTGGGGCTTTCAGGCAAGGGTTTTTGGCCCGGTAAACTTCCTGATTACCTACCCTTTTCATTGGCTGTCGCCCAAGATGCTGCCACTTGCGTTGAATGCGCTGACCGCAGTTTTTGCGGCACTCACCCTGGGCCTGCTGGCTCGGTCGGTCGCGTTGTTGCCCCATGATCGCACTCATGAGCAACGGCAGCGGGAACAAAGCGAGTTTTCGCTTTTAACAATCCGCATGGCGTGGATCCCGCCTTTACTCGCGGTGCTGATTTGCGGTTTACAAATAAGTTTTTGGGAAAATTCCATTGAGATAACCGGATTATCGGGAGAAATGCTGGACCTGTTAATTTTCGCTTATTGCGTCCGTTGTCTGCTGGAGTATCGGATTGACCGCAGGGAATCGTGGCTGGTTCGCTTCGCCCTGGTCTATGGCGCGGGAATGGCGAATAGCTGGGGCATGATTGCTTTCTTTCCGGCATTTTTGGCAGCGCTGATTTGGATTAAAGGCATCAGTTTCTTCAATTTACGATTTATGCTGCGAACAATGGCGTTCGGCTTGGCCGGGTTGTCATTGATTCTATTGCTGCCGATAGTGGCGAATATATCCCACACAGCAACATTTGGGCAGGTTTTTCGCACCGTGCTTTCAACCGACAAATTCGTTTTGTTTAATTACATTCCCCGGGAAGTACTGCTCCTACTCGGGCTGACTTCCCTGTTACCCATATTGGTGATCGGGATTAATTGGTCATCGTTTTTTGGAGACACCAGCCAGTTGGGAATAGTCCTTGCGACCATTGTGTTCCATATTGTCCATGCCCTCTTGTTATTGGCCTGCATCTGGGTGGCCCTGGATCCGCCGTTTAGTCCGCGGCAGCGGGGACAGATGGTTTATAACATACCCTTTTTGGCTATGTATTATTTAGGCGCGCTCAGTGTGGGTTATTTCGCCGGGTATTTTCTGTTGATCTTTGGTGAGAAGGTAATCAAATCGCGCAAGCCACTGCCCCCGGCCATGCGACTACTCAACGTGGCTGCAACAGTGTCTGTATGGATATTATTGGTTACGGTGCCGGCACTGTTGGTTTATAAAAATTTGCCGCAAATTTTGAAAAACCGGAGCGCCGATTTTGCAAAATATTATACTCTCTTGGAACAAAACTTGCCTTCACAAGGCGGCGTCGTATTGAGTGACGATGCCAACCGCCTGCTCCTGCTCGAAGCGCATTTAAATAAAATTGGCAAGAGCAAGGATTATCTCCTGATTAATACCGTTTTGCTGCCGGAAGACCCGCGTTATCTGAAATTCTTGGACCAGAAATATCCCCAGTATAAGATTGGAAGTGTCATAACGAA
>JAQGPC010000251.1 GCA_028293285.1 Pedosphaera sp. | reverse complement strand
TGATCCAGCGTTGTTGCGGAGTCACTTCGAAATAGCGCGCCTCCTCGACGCTCTTCTTACGGAACAAGGAAAAGAGCCGGGGCAACGAAAGAATAAGAATAATCAAAAGGATGATATTAAACTGCACAAACAACATCAGCCCAATCACAACGGTTCCTACGAGCCAGAGCCAGGGTGATAGTGCGGTAACAATTCGTCCACCATCCAGAAAGCCAATAGGCGCCAGATTGAATAGATTAAGGAAAAAGCCCGTATGCGCCAGGGCCGCAAAAAATGGATTCCCCGTAACTTTGAAAATTCCGAAACAAACTGCCGCCCCGGCAGTCCCAAGCAGTGGCCCGCCAATTCCAACTTGGGCTTCAATCCACGCATTTCGGGGCGCTTCCTTCAACGCGATTACCGCTCCCATGAACGGAATGAACACTGGCGCTCCTACCTTCAAACCAATTCGCTTTGCCGCGATCAGGTGACCACACTCATGGATGAAAATAAGCAGCACAAATCCCACCGCGAACATCCAGCCCCATTGCATTGCATAGAGTCCAATGGAGAGAAGCATTGTCCCGCCCGTTTTTAAGAGCACGGGCAAAAATTTCAAAATCGGGATTAACGCTACTTTAAATTTAGCGAGGAATGTCCCGAGGATTACCAACGGTGCCAATAGCTTCCGCCACCAACTACCACCCCTTGGTTGGGGCGGATTTGGCTGTGTCGAATATGGCCTTAATTGATCAACTTCCATGCGCTAGATTCGAGCGTATTTCCCCGGACGTCAAATCCAATGAGAAGCCTATTCTTGTCCACAGACGTTCCCTTTGATAGTGTTAGAACTTGGCCGGAGAGCATCTGAGCACCAACCATGAAAATTACCGCATTAAATGAAGCTGAGTTGGAGGAAAGCTTTACGCGCGCTTCCGGCCCCGGCGGACAGAACGTCAACAAGGTTGCCACTCGCGTCTCCTTGCGCCATCTGCCCACGAATATCTGCGTGACGGTGCAGGATTCCCGATCGCAGGCGATGAATCGCCAACTGGCCCGCGAACGGCTGCTTGCCGCGCTGCAGCAGCGTGAACGTCAGGCCGAAGCTGCCGCACAGCAAAAGCGCGAGAAACTTCGGCGTCAGCACGCGAAAAGACCTGCTGGCGTCAAGCGGCGGATGGTTGAAGGAAAACGCCATCGTTCCTCCATCAAGCGCGAACGCAGACGGACTGAGGATTAAAATTCCGTCTCGTTCAAGCTTGCATGCCTGTTTGCATTTCTTAAAAGGCATTCCCCTTCCCGACACGACTGCGAGCAGTTAGCCGCCGTCATAACTTGGCACGCAAAATGTTTACTAATTTCCATGAACCAAAAGCGTGACCGAAGAGACATGCAAGCTCTTATAACCGGGTTGCACTTGGAAAGCTGTATATGCGTATAAGCCCCGAACCACTTCATCCATTGCGTAACTGGCGGGAACTGTGGCGGCCTGAACCCCTATCTTATGTGCAGGGCTTTCATGAACCCGCACACGTCCAGCCAACATTTTCCAAGACGCAAAAGCGCGCAGGATTTCATTGGCTAAGCCATTTGTTTACGCGTCAGCCAGATCGCTGAACTAGCGTCGCCATTCCTGCTTGAGTGCAGCCTTTCTTCAAAAGGCGCAAGTGATTACTTGCCTCGCATTCGAAAGCTTCCAATGTCTTTTGGTGACTCAAATGTTTATACAAGTGTCTTGAAATGAGTCACGCTTATCCTCCCTGATATGTTCTTATTTTCGACGCAACCCTCGATGCCGAAGACTTGATAAGTAACCCCAAAGCATTCCGGCGATAAGTCCTCCAGCATGTGCACCATTCGCTACGCCAAAATAACCCGTTAAGCAGATAAAAAACCAGATGATCATCATGGTCACGGTAGTTGGATGCAGAACGAGCCCGGAGCCGGGGTCAAATTTCCCGCGAATCCAAACGTATCCAAATAATCCATAAACCACCCCGGAGATTCCTATGAAAGCGGGACCGCTCAGGACGTACTGAACCATATTCGAGACCAGCGCAAATACCAAAACCTGAAGCGCAAATAACCAGGAGCTCTGTCGCCCTTCAATCATGCTCCCCAGGTCGCGCAGCCAAAGCATATTAAAGAAAATATGCAAAAGGTCGCGATGAATTAGAATTGGTGTAAAGAGCCGCCACACTTCTCCTGACCGAACTTCGGGAAGCCCTTGGGTCAACCTCGCCAGCCCACCGCCCCTGATATCATAATCACTCAAAAAGAGCGGTGCCACTGCCTGAAGATTTTGCCCGAATTTACTTAATATGAATACCACCACACAGGCACAAATAAGTATAAACGTTAAAGGACCAAAACCATAAGTGGTCATTCGCCGAAACAAATGCCGCCGTTCCTTTACCCTGCTCTCATAGGCAGCCTGTTCCTTTTTCTTTTGCTCACGGATATCCGTAGCGGCTTCCGCCGTTGTCCGGTATCTGGGCTCATCGGGGTTCTCCTGATATTGTTTTAATAAGGATTTGGCCTTTTCCAGTTGCTCTTCGTTATGAATCCAGACCGCCCAGGAGTCGTCATTTTCCACCTCAACTTGATTTTCAATTCCCAGCACGAATAGATAATCACTAAAGGTCCGTGCCTTGGTTTCCCCTGCCAGATGCCCGATCATTCGCATATCGCTAGGAGCCTAACCTTAAATTCAGCTTCGTAAACAGGAAATCCGCCGCCGAGGCCACTCTGTGCTTGTTTTTCCTCCGCAATGGAACCAATGCTAGGGAGCAGTGTATAAAAGAGCGTCAGATATGGATGGCGAAACAAAAACGACAGGAGCTTCCCCTTGGTTGAAAACTGTCGTCTTCGGACGTAATCCCAAACGAACCGCCATTCGCCTTGCCATCCTCATCATTGGCACCTTCATATTATTTAAGTTTGTACTGATTCCAATTCGCATCACCGGAATCAGCATGGAACCAACTTATCATGATGGTCGCGTCAATTTTATCAATCGCCTGGCGTATCGCCACAGCGACCCCAGGCGCGGCGATGTGGTGGGCATTCGTTACTCCGGCATTCATCTCATGCTGGCAAAACGGGTGGTTGGGCTTCCCGGGGAAACCGTCGCTTTCTCCAATGGCAAACTATATATCAATGGTGAAGCCATGGAGGAACCTTATCTTAAATTCCGCTCAAGTTGGACCACGCCGGAAATGAAGCTGAAACTAAACGAATACTTTGTGGTGGGAGATAATCGTTCCATGCCACCCGATGCCCATGAACATGGCGCGGCGGAGAAAAAGCGCATTGTGGGAAAAGTTCTTTTATGAAAAACGTATTTCGCCTGGTCCTGCTGCTGGGATTGATTGCCCTGGGATATTGGGCATGGACGGTGATGTTCCCAAGTCCGCAAGAAGTTATTCGTGGCCGACTCCTGAAAATGGCTCAACTTGCCTCTTTCCCAGCCGGCCAGGGAAACCTTTCCCGCGTGGCCGATATTCAAAGACTGGGAACCTATTTCACTGATGAGATCGAAGTGGTGATGGATGTTCCCGGAATTGGCACGCACACTTTTAATCGGCGCGAAGAAGTGACCCAGGCCGCGATGGGCGCGAAATCCGCGGTAAGCAGCGTGAAGGCCGATTTTATTGATATTGAAATTGATCTCGCCCCATCACAGCAACTAGCCAATGCCAATCTCACGCTCAGGGCGACGGTGAATGGCCAAAAAGATTTTGTGATTCAAGAGCTCAAATTCTCATTGAAAAAGGTTAATGGAGATTGGCTGGTCAACAAAATCCAAACCGTCAAGACTCTTAAGTAGCACTAGGCTTCTGCAATACACTTTCAATTTCCATGAGCGAAGAAGCAGTCCAGCATCTTATCAAGGCCGATAAGATTCTTGCACAACTGATTAAAAAAGTTGGCCCGTGCGGTTGGAAGCCTCATACACGACGAAGCCCTTTCGAAGCTTTGGTGCAATCGGTCGCTTATCAGCAACTTAATGGAACGGCAGCCGCCACCATTCTCGGACGGGTCAAAGCGCTTTATCCCGGCCAACGCTTTCCTGCGCCAAAAGATTTGCTGGATACGCCGGATGATCGCCTGCGCGCAGCCGGATTGTCCCGGGCGAAGATTGCCGCCATTAAAGACATTGCGGCGAAAACTCTGGAAGGAATTGTTCCCACCTCCCGCGTCATTGCGAAGATGGACGATGCCACCATCCTTTCTCAACTCACGACGATTCGCGGGGTTGGTCCGTGGACGGTCGAGATGTTGCTCATGTTCAAACTGGGTCGGCTGGATATTTTGCCGTCCACGGACTACGGCGTGCGAAAAGGCTTTGCCGTTACCTACCAATGGAAAGATTTGCCCAAACCCGCGGAACTTCTGAAACACGGTGAAATCTGGCGGCCTTATCGAAGTGTCGCCGCATGGTATTTGTGGCGCTCCCTCGACATCAAAGTTAACCTCTGATGCCGGGAGATGAAGACATAAGTCTTCATCTGTTCCAGTTTATCTTTGCCGTCCGCGACCGCCACGCTGACGTTGCTGCCCAGTGCGTCCAGAAGCCTGTATCTGAGGCCTGCCGCTTAAGCCGCTTGGAATCTGGGAGCCACCGCGTTCACCTTGGCGTTGCTGACCTCCACGTTGCTTTGGCCGTCCACCGCCCTGTCCCCTACGCTGCTGGCTCGGTTGTCCATCACGTTTCCCACTCTGGATCTGAGACCTTTCACGCCCGAATTTACCCTGCCCGAAACGAGCCTCTTCCCTTGGCTTGGCTTGATCCACACCTCCGGCCAACCGGAAATCAACCTGTTTCTTAAACTTGTCCACCTTGGCAATTTGCACCTCAAGCTTGTCTCCCAATTTGATCACGCGACGGGTTCGCCGGCCAACCAATTGACTGCGCAAGGAATCAAATTGATAGAAATCATCGGCCAACATTGAAAGGGGCACCAGCCCACTCATACCCAAACCTTGCACATCCACGAAGAAGCCAAAGTTGCGAACATCCGTAACCAACCCGGGATACCGGTGGAGCTGGCCGGATTTCAATTGACTCTCCAGGAACGCGAACAGTTTTACGTCCTTGCTGTCCCGCTCCGCGTCCGCAGAATTTCGCTCTGTATCCGAGATATGCTCGGTCACTTGCCTGAGCGATTGCGCGGTCAATGCCTGCCCTGGCTTTTGAAACAACGCGCGGTGCACGACCAGGTCTGCATAACGCCGGATGGGTGATGTAAAGTGGGTGTAGTATTTCTTGGCTAATCCGTAGTGCCCCAACGGTTCCACAGCATACTTCGCGCGCTTGAGCGACTTCAAAAAACCAATCTTCAACGCCTGGCCAATCGGAATGGTGCTCAACTTCTGCAATAGTTTCTGCACTTCACGGCGATCAGTTAAATTCCCGCATTGAATCTGATGCGCGACGACTTCTTCCCGGTATTCTTGCAGACGCTTTTCATCGGGTGGTTCATGAATGCGATGCACCGCCGCTCGATGCAACTTGATCAACTGAGTTGCCACCGCTTCATTTGCCAGCAGCATGTATTCTTCAATGAGCTGATGCGAAATGTCGTTCTCGACCCTTTCAATCCGCAAAATCTTTCCATGCTCATCCAACCGGATCTTGTTTTCGGGAAAATCCAGATCCAACGAACCTGCCTGCATGCGCGCGCGACGAATGCGTTGCGCCATTTGATTTGCTTGATGCAGCATCTCCTCGATGGGATTCTCTGCTTTTCGTTGCAGCACCGCAAACGCTTCCTTGTAAGTATATCGGTGTTGCGAACGGATAATCGCGGGGTAGAATATCGTTTTCAGCACCTTTCCTTCCGCTGAAAGCAGGAACTCCGCGCATTTCGTCAAACGATCCACGTTCGGCTTTAGTGAACACAGTTCATTGCTTAAAGCCTCCGGCAACATCGGAATGACGCGGTCAACCAGATAGGTGGAGTTGCCCCGCTTCCGGGCCTCTTCGTCCAAAGCTGTGCCGGTGCTTACGTAATGCGATACATCTGCAATGTGCACCCAGAGTTTCCATTGATGATTGGGTGCGGCTTGCAGGCAAATGGCATCGTCAAAATCTTTCGCGTCATCCGGGTCAATGGTAATCACCTGATGACTTCGGCAATCAGTGCGCCCCGCCAAATCGCGAGGATCAACTTCATTGCCCACAGAATCGGCCTCTTGCAAAACCTTTTTTGGAAAGTGCAGCGGCAAGCTGTATTGGCGCAATACCGAAAGCATGTCCACCCCTTCCTCATCGGGTGAACCCAGCACTTCAATAATTTCCCCTTCCGGATTTGAGTTGCGCGATTCCCATTCACGCAATTCCACCACCACCTTGTCGCCAATGTTCGGCTGACGCCCCACATCCTTCGCTGGCGGCACATAAATATCGTGCGGAATGCGCGGATCATCAGGAATGACGTAAAGAAATTGTCGGCCCCGTTGAAATGTGCCCACGAGTTGCGTCCGCTCCCGTTCCAAAATGCGGATCACCACGCCAGTTGGTTCTTCCGCTGCGCCATCCCGTCTGCCCGGCCGCTTATCCCGGCGCACCAGCACCCGGTCGTTATTGAATGCTGTGGAGGTCGCATATTCCGGCACCACGATGGTCGGCAGCTTCAGATCGTCGGCCTCAAGAAATCCTTTTCCCTGGCGATTAATCCGGATGCGTCCGGGAATGAGGTCAGCCTCCTGCGGTATGATGTAACGGTTCCCTTTGATCCGCGCCACCCGTCCCGATTTTTCCAATCCGCCAATAACGCGCTGCAGTTCCTGTTGCTGGTTGCGGGCAAGCCCGAGCATCTGCAACAGCTCTGGTATATTCAACGGTGCATAGTCCGAACGGCTCAGGAGTTTTAATATCTTATCTTCCATGGTCTGTAGTAAAGATAGCAGAGTGTTTGTGGTAGGCTACAATTAACTGGATCGCAAAACTAAGGTAGCTACTACCCGGAAATAAATGGGTAGAAGCTCCCCATCCGCGCTACTTCCTTCCCGAACGCAGTGCTCATGAAATCTTCATGCGGAATCATTCCGACCCGGCCCAAGTCCAATCGATCCGCATCCCAACAAGTGCCAATGGTAGCATCCTTCGAAAATCGCTGGTCCGTGTGCCACGTGCATGCGTATTCAAGCAGCGCAAAGGAGCCGTCATCCAAGTCATACAACATTCCGCGAAGTTGTGCCGCATACTCTGCGCCCCTTTGTCCGTGCCCCTCATCCACCAGATCATTAATTCGTCTGGAATCGTGAAACAAGGCGAACAACCGAACCACTTGAACGTTCGCGCCAGTTCTTGACGCCAGAATTAACCCATTCTTCTCCACCCTTCGCCAATGCCCGGGCCCGTGAACTGAATGACTCTCACCAGTAAATCGGTCGGCAACATGCTTCCAGAGTGAATCAAATTTGCTATCGAAAGATGCCGGTGTGGTATTCAGAGCAGGGCGATATTAATCCTCCGGAAACGAAACTTCAAAGCCTTCCTTCTCCAAACGTTCGTGCAACGCCTTGATGTGATTCGCATCGCGCGTCTCCACGACACAGCGCACCACGACTGTGCTGATATCGCCATCGCCGAACGCGCGATCATGCGCAATATCAATGATGTTGGCTCCTTCTTCGGCAATCAGCGCGGCAAATGCCGCCAAACCGCCGGGACGATCGCTGATAACGCTTGTGAATTGGCAAAGCCGTCCATCCGATGCCAAGCCACGCTCCAAGATGCGACCAAGAATCGTCGTATCAATATTTCCGCCGCATAACGGCAGCACCACTTTGCGCCCCTTCAATTCAGGAACCAGTCCCGCCAGGCAAGCAGCCAGCGGAGTCGCCCCGGCTCCTTCCACCACGGCTTTTTCCAATTCCACCAGACGCAGCACTGCCAGGGCAACATCCTGTTCCTTCACCACGACAACGTGATCCACCCATTTGCGTGCCAGTTGAAAAGCGTTCTCACCCACCTTGGAAACCGCCAAGCCATCCGCCAACGTCGATTTGATCGTGACCATTACCGGCTTGCCCGCTTTTTGCGCGGCCATGTAGCTGAGCGCGTGATCACACTCCACACCAATGATTGTCACGCTGGGCTTCAGCGATTTGACCGCCAGCGCGACACCTGCAATCAATCCCGCGCCGCCAATCGGCACAATCACCGCATCCAAATCTGGAACCTGCTCGACAATTTCCAAGCCCATAGTCCCCTGCCCGGCAATAACCGCCGGATCATCAAAACCGTGAATCAAGGTCAACCCCTGCTCTTCGCCGAGCTGCGTGGCATGTTGCCGCGCTTCCTCGTAATTGTTTCCGTGCAGGATGACATTTGCTCCCATTTGTCGGCAATTCACAACCTTTGTCAGTGGTGCATTCTGCGGCATCACCACGGTCGCGGGAATTTCTAGCAGCTTGCTGTGATACGTTACGCCGAGCGCATGATTGCCCGCCGACGCCGCGATAACGCCCCGCTTCTTTTGCTCGGGGCTCAGCAACAACAAGGCATTGCACGCGCCACGTTCCTTAAAACTGCCCGTGCGCTGCAAATATTCCAGCTTGCAAAAAATGTCGATACCGGTCGCTTGCGAAAGCGCTCCTGAAGCAGGACACGGCGAGAAAATGACTCTGCCCTTGATGCGCCCTGCCGCTGCGGTGATATCAGAAAACTCAACGGCCATGGCTCACTTGTCATATTGATTCGCCGTTCTGTCAACCACCTATGAACTATCACACCGTTTAATCTGAAGCTCGCTGGGATTCAGTTCCGCCAATCAATACACAATAAATGGAACCATGCCTTCTCTCAGCCTGCGTGGCGCTGTAACCTGCGTTTTAAAAGAAAGCTGGTAAGAGCACCAACCCCCAAGGCTGCTCCGCCCCACTTGTATGGATGTGACTGGATTTGTCCGCGCGCTGTATCCTTCGCATGCCGGAAAGTCAGTCGGTTGCTCAACTCGTGGAGGGTATTATCCAACTTGGTTTCCGTCGCCAGAATTGATTTCTCGATCTGTTGGACACTCCGCTTCTCTTTTGGCTGCTCGTGAACCTTCGGCCCGGCATGAGTCTCAACGCCCTTGAATGCCTGCAAGGTCTTCAAGGTCCTTTGCGGAGCCAGCGACTCTTTGGAAAGAGCTTTCACGCCTTTGAGGGCGAACACGGCGCCAATTGCTGTCACGATCAATCCAAAGACAGTCACGCCAAGTGCTGCCGCCAGCAACGGTTGCATTCCAAGCTTCTGCAAACCAAAACCCAACAATCCACCCAAACCCAGCAGTAGTACAATCAACCCCACAAAAGCGAGAACTCCGCCGATGGCCAGGCCAATCGAGTTCCGGCCAGCCTTCGCAAGCTTTTCTGCCAGCTCGGTTTTGGCCAACTGCGCCTCTTCCTTGATGAAAGTCTTGACCTCGTGGTTCAATTCTTTGACCAACCCAAATAGGGTTGTCCCGGCAAACGATGCATTTCTCATAAGAACCTCCTTAATCTTATTGATAGCCTCGCATTGGGAATCATTTTTTCAATCGGCATTCGCCGAATTACGGAAAACACCCCACCCTTGGTCCAAGAGTTTATCCTCGCCGCACACCAATGTTCAATGTGGCCTCACCCTAGAATGCTCCCCATCAGTTCAAGTTCTCCAAGGATTGCTATTTATAACTCGCACGACACGGTATTTTAATTACGCTTCAGACAATATTTCCTAACAACTTGTGATACGCAGAATCGAATGGATAGTTGCACTGGCCGCCACGCTTTTGATTGTTTGGCTGCACGTGACCTTCCTGCACCATGCCGGCGGGCTTTGGCGGGACGAGGCAAACTCGGTGTACCTGGCGGCACTGCCCACTTTATCCGATGCACTGGCGCATGACTCAGCTCCCATTCTCTGGACGGCAGTTCTGCGCGTCTGGTCCGGTCTTGGCGGAGGAACTGATTCAGGAATGCGCACGCTCGGCTTTCTCGTGGGGCTCACTTTTTTAGGGCTGCTCTGGTTCAACGCGCGGCAATTAAAAATTTCGCTTCCTTTGATATCGCTGTTGCTCCTCGGATTCAGTTCCACCGTAATTCGCTGGGGTGACTCCATCCGGGCTTGGGGCTTGGGAGCTTGCTTCGTGCTGCTTACCTTTGCGCTTATCTGGAAAGTGATTGAATCTCCTACCAGGCTCAATGTGCTGGCCGCAACCGTAGCCGCGTTGGGCAGCGTGCATTGCACCTACTACAATTCCTTGCTGCTGTTTGCCATCGGCTTGGGCGCAATCGTCGTCGCCCTGCGCAACCGTTTATGGAATCGCGCCGCCCTGATTGTCGGCATCGGGGCCATTGCCGCGATTTCATTGCTGCCTTATCTTGGCACCATGCGGAGCGGGGTTAATAATTATGGCAGCTCCCAGATTTCGCAATTCAGCTTCAACCTATTCCTGGATTCAATCTTCAGTGCCCTGGTACCGTCCGGAGAATTTCCCACCGCCCTGCCCGACTACCCGATTCGGATTTGGATCGCACTCTGGGGTATTGGCATCGGCGTTGCCCTCGTGTGTCAGTTCCGCCCGGCGATGCTCCGCGTGACTGACCGGCAGAAGGATTTGCTTTTGTTTTCTGTCACTTCGCTGACTGTGGCGTTGGCTGCCTACTTCGTATTCCTCGACTACCTCAAGCTCTGTTCGCAAGCCTGGTATTATCTTGCCCTAATGACCCTGACGGCCATCAGTTTGGACGCCATCTTCTCGGTCATGATCAATGACGTGCGTAGCCGAAACTTCCGCCTGGTCTTCGTTATCGTGGCCATGGGCGTTATGCTTTTTTCCATTCGGGGAACCTTGAACATTCGGCAGACGAACGTTGATCTGGCCGCGGCCCAATTGAAAAAGATCGCGAACACAAATGATTTTATCCTGGTGAACTATTGGTATTACGGCGTTTCATTCCAACGTTATTACTCCGGCGCAGCTCCTTGGACCACCCTTCCGGTCATGGACGACCATAAATCTCATCGTTATGACCTCGTGAATGCCTGCATGGCTGAGCCCAACCCCTTGAAGCCCATTCAACCGGCGTTGGACAAAATAGCGGCCACGCTAAAATCTGGCGGACGGGTTTGGGTGGTGGGAAGCCTGGAGATTCCTCCTGCGGGCGTATCACCTCCGGAAGCGCCCGTTGCCTCCAACAAGGCTTTTGAAACACCCATGGATAAATACTACAGTTTTTGGTCGGTGCAGACCGGGTGTTTCATTCGAACTCACGCCGCGCATACGGAGAGATTGACCATCCCGCGTCCGAACCCTGTGAGCTGGCTGGAAGACGTGCGCTTGCTCGAAGTGACCGGCTGGAAAACAGATTAAAAATCTATACGGAGTTGCTTGGACGATTGGCAATAGTTTGGAATGTTGCACTCCACCATGCTTGGATTTCCTCTCCGCCCGCGCTCACATAGGCTGTTGAATCAAGCCCCGTGCCATCCACAAGGCCCGCTAGGGCCGATATGTTTATAGCACGCACGCTGCCGTAGCCACGCTTCAGAAAACACCCCATATCACCCCAGTCATTCCGCCCTATGCTCACGCCACGTCATCAGAAAGTTAGATTCTTCCAAATGGAGGATGCGGTGTCGAATAAGACACCCCTCGCCTATCTGAATCGAAGCGCGTCCGCCGGGCGCGATCCGAGTAAAAGTTGACCCCGATAACTAGAAAGCAAAAGCAAGTATGAATAATACTAAGTCCAAAAACTCCAAATTACATTTGCAGATCTCAAGATGGCGTGAGTCATCCGAGCGACTGTTCTCGTCCCTCTCCCGGTGCTGGCTGATCCTGTTCGCCATTACGACGCTGGCATCAAGCGCCCGGGCAAACAACATCCTCGGCGTCACGAACTGCAATTGCACCAACGTGACCATTCTGGTAAGCGAGTTTTCGCAAGGCCCCTTGGTGGTTCAATTTGGCGGAGTGATCGTTAGCAACACCTATGATTATGCGAATCAAATCATTGTGGCCTCCCGGCCAGAGGGTCTGGCCCCTGGCACTTACCTGCTGTCCATCTACAACTCGGACGGATGGGTGCTCGACTCGAAAAACGTCGTCCTTTGTGATTGCGCCAACCCATGTGGCTGCCCTCCTGGGCCGCAAGGTCCCGTCGGTGCAACCGGACCTCAAGGGCCGAAAGGAATAAAAGGTGCGACCGGTGCAACGGGCGCCATGGGACCAGCCGGGCCAAAAGGAGATGCTGGACCTCGAGGAAAAACGGGTGATAAAGGACCGCAGGGGATCAAGGGTGATAAAGGCGCGACTGGACCAACCGGTGCAACCGGACCGGCGGGGCCGGCGGGAGTTAAAGGTGCAACGGGAGCAATGGGACCGGTGGGGCCTACGGGACCCGCGGGAACAAATGGAGCCACGGGCGCGACTGGACCCGCAGGCTCAGGCTCATCCCAATATGGCTACATTTACAACTTGAGCGCTCAAGTGGTACCACTGGAGACGGCTATCAATTTTAGCAGCACGGGTATTCATACTGCTGGAATCACGCACGGTCTGGGAAGCTCCAGCATAATCGTTGTCAATAAGGGCGATTACAAAGTTACCTTCTCCGTGTCGGGCACCGAACCCAACCAATTCGCGCTCTTCTTAAATGGAGTCGCAGTTGGAGAAACCGTTTATGGCTCAGGCGCTGGCACCCAGCAAAACAGCGGTCAAGCTATACTCGCTATCGGAGCAAACGATGTTCTCACGCTGCGAAATCATACGTCAGCGGCGGCAGTTACCCTCGCTGCAACTCCTCCCATTGGAGGCACAGTGGCAGCCGTCAACGCTTCTGTCCTCATTCAAAAGTTGAATTAGTTTCGAGCACGCGGCGCCGGGTTCAGGCAACCGGCGCCGTTTGCATTTGAATTGCCGTTTATTATAAACATGTCGTTCCTACGGACCGCTACCGTCGCTTTCAATTCCTCCCATTGACAACTTGAGGTTACCGTCAGATGGTTAAGTTCCTTCGTTCATTCGTCGCTGAAGAATCCAACACTCTGATTGATGGCAGGACATCAATCGCCGTTGCGTTCCTGGCCATGCACGATTTCGACACTCATATTACGCGGTCAGAGATTGACGACTCAGGTCGCACGGGAAATGAAAATGTAAAAATTGGTAGTGCAGCATCAATCAGTTTCACGAAGTCAGACTCGGGCACCATAAAAAAAACGATTTATGAAAAAACTCACCACCAAACGCGCGCAAACACCTGAACCCCCTGTTTTCCAAGCCGTAGTCCGCAAACGTGTGGACCGCAAGACAGCCACCCCAACTGCTAAGCCGCCAAAGCGCGATAACACTTTCTCCAAATCCCGCGACACGCGCGAAGATCGCGGCACGCGCCAGGCGAAAACTTCGAATAAGTCACAAACGTTTTCGCATGGGCGGTGATTATCACCCTGTGAAAACAAATCTGCTGAAGGAGCTTGTGAAACGACCAACCTTCTCATGGATTTTTTCGTCGCTTTCACGGATGCCGCCGCTCAGTTAAAGCTCCATGAACCGGTGCATTCATGCTATTCGCAAGGCCCGCTAGGGCCGACATGTTTATAGCCCGCCGCCACCTCACAAATGTTAAGCTCCGTTAGGAGCGACACCGGGAACCCACTTTTCGGTGGGGCGAGACTCCGTCGAGCCGTGACTGAGCGTCGTTGGCCAAACGGGAAATGTCAGGGTTCGACGGAGTCTCACCCTACCGATAATGGATTTCCTCCTCGCCCGCGCTCACGCAGCCTGTTACATCCATTCCCCATGAAGCGGCGAATTATGCTAATAGTTGTGGCCATCCTGCTCCTCGTTGGGTTGGCCTTTTATTTGTCGCGCACCAAAGAACCGAGCTATCAAGGCAAGACGCTCATGGAATGGAGGGTCGAATTTCAGCGGACAGGCATCGGCGTTGAGGACGCGGCCCGAATGGATACTGCCGCCGTTCCCTCTTATTATGCGATCAGACACATCGGCACCAATGCTTTCCCCTTTCTACTCCGCGAAGTCGCGATCCGGGAATCACCTCTTAAACATCGCCTCATTTCCTTTATTAACTCGCGGCAGAAATACATCCGCATTCGACCTGCCTTGGTCCGTCGCCTCGATGCTTCAGCCATTTTCACAATGCTAGGAGACCTGGCTCAACCCGTTGTGCCCGACCTGATCCAACTTACTAAAGACCGCGACGCAGGAGTAAGGGGTGTTGCCTTTGCAACTCTGGCCGATTTGAATCTTCCTCCAGAGCGCATGCTGGCGATGACGCTGCACTTGTTGAATGACCCTGACGAACTGGTTCGTTTGTTTGCCGCAGACATTTTATACCTTGATTACAAAGAAGAGGCGAAGAAAGCTGAACTGTTCAAACTGTTTCCGGGTCGTTACGACGATCTGACGAACAACGTT
>JAQGPC010000249.1 GCA_028293285.1 Pedosphaera sp. | reverse complement strand
CGGCCACGCCAGCTTCTTTGGCTGCCAGACGGAAAAGGGAGTTTTTAACGACATGAACCTCTGCGCCGGCCTTGACCAGGCGTTTACGGAGATCGGTGATGGGTCCAACCTTCAAACCTTGATAGTTCACCAC
The DNA here is from genome assembly GCA_028293285.1 of Pedosphaera sp. Classification (GTDB taxonomy): domain Bacteria; phylum Verrucomicrobiota; class Verrucomicrobiia; order Limisphaerales; family Pedosphaeraceae; genus Pedosphaera. Next base: position 13,988 of record JAQGPC010000249.1, on the reverse strand, counting down.
AATGAAAAATGGCGAGGCGTTAAGGCGGACAAGATATTCTTGAGTAAGATTTTGCTTTTCGGCACGCATGACTTTATGAAATTTGAGGTTAAGCGGCAGCTGCCAGGAATTCGCGCAAATCGATGCGCACCGGCGGGCTCATGGTGGCGGATAGCGTGCAGCTCTGCAAAAATGAGCCTTTTACGCTAGCCGGCCGGGCTTTCGCCACAGCTTCAATAACAGCGCGGGCATTCTCCGCGAGTTGGGTTGCACTAAACGAAGCTTTGCCAACCGGGACGTGCACATTGCCGGTTTTATCCAGCTTGAATTCAACACGACCCGCTTTGACTTCCTTCACTGCCTTGGCAGTATCTTCAGTGACCGTTCCCGTCTTGGGATTGGGCATTAATCCGCGAGGCCCCAGCACCTTACCCAATTTGCGGACTTCGGACATTGCTTCAGGAGTTGCAATGGCAACATCAAAATCAGTCCAGCCTTCGACACATTTCTTGATCATGTCGTCGAAACCAACGTATTCGGCTCCGGCAGCCCGGGCGGCATCAGCAGCAGCACCGTTCTTGGCAAAAACCAAGACTTTCACCGTTTTGCCACTGCCGTGCGGCAGGGGAACAGTCCCACGAACCATTTGGTCGGACTGCTTGGGATCTACGCCCAATTTGAAGGCAACTTCAACAGTTTCGTTGAATTTAGCCTTGGGAAATTTAGCCAACACTTCTACAGCGGACTTGAGCGGATAGGAATTCTTTCCATCCAACAACTCAAGCGCTTTCCTGTATCTTTTACTGCCTTTTTTTGCCATTTGGTTTTTCTTAGCGGTGCAAACGAGTTTATAGCTCTCCCGCGGTTTAGGTTTAACCGACTACATCGATGCCCATGCTGCGGGCAGTTCCTGCCACAACGCGAAAACCGGCTTCTTCGGAAGACGCGTTTAAATCCTTCATCTTCAATTTCACGATATCCAACACCTGCTTGCGCGTCACCTTGCCCACCTTTTCCTTATTGGGGGTCTTGGATCCGGAAGTAATCCCGGCAGCCTTCTTCAAAAGAATGGAAGCGGGCGGTGATTTGGTAATGAACGTGAACGATTTATCCTGATAAACCGTAATTACCACCGGGATAACCAAGCCAGTATCAGCCTTGGTGGCGGCGTTAAATTCCTTGCAAAATGCCATGATGTTCACACCATGTTGACCCAAGGCAGGACCAACCGGCGGGGCCGGGTTTGCCTGACCAGCAGGTATTTGCAATTTAATCTGTCCAGTAATCTTCTTTGCCATAAAAATCTAAATTTAAGCTTTTTCTACCTGCCAGTATTCCAATTCCACCGGCGTATTACGTCCGAAAATATTCACAGTCACTTTCAGCTTGCCGCGATCCGGCTCGATTTCCTCAATCACACCGCTGAAATTCAGGAACGGACCATTGTTAATCTTAACCGTCTCGCCCACTTCAAAATTCACCTTCGGCTTCTCACGCTCTTCTGAATCCGAGATTTGAGCCTTGATGGCTTCCACCTCATCAGCCGGCGTCGGCACAGGCGGCTCGCCGCCTACAAAGCCAATAACACCCTGCGTTTCCTTAATGAAATACCAGGGTTTCTCAATAATCCGCTTGTCTTCATCCAGCAAGGCCATGTCAACAAAGACGTAGCCAGGCCACAATTTACGGGTCGAAACAGTCTTCTTTTGATTGCGGACTTCTACAACCTTCTCCATCGGCACGAGGACTTCCTTGACGTACTCCTCCATCTCCTCGGCTTTGATCCGCTTTTCGATGCTGTCCTTGACCTTCTGTTCCTGGCCGGACAAAGTATGAATAACAAACCACTGGCTTCGCATAATAAGAGTTGATTAGGTTATCCAACGTACTATCGAGGAGAATATCAGATCCACCACAATGGTGAAACCGCCAATCAACGCGATGCAGATCATGACCACTGCGGTGGAACCTTTCAGCTCCGCCCAAGTAGGCCAAGTGCACTTCTTTAATTCTTCGCGAGTTTCGGCAATGTAATTGGACAATCTCAGCAACTGGCCTTTGCGCCAAAGAATGGCGAAAAGCACACCGAGGACCGCGATCCAGATAAATATACTATAGTTACTCACAATTTTCTTTTACTTGGCGGAGGGGGAGGGATTCGAACCCCCGAAGGTTGTTACACCTTAACGGTTTTCAAGACCGCCGCAATCGACCACTCTGCCACCCCTCCAGTCCCATGTTTGGCAGGGCGGGAGGGACTCGAACCCCCAACCGACGGTTTTGGAGACCGCTACTCTACCAATTGAGCTACCGCCCTACACGTTGAGTGGCTCTAATTTAATCAATAGACAAAAAAGGAGGTGGGAGATTCTACTCCCACTCTCCATTATTTAAGCCAAATTAGCCGGCCACAACTTCACTCACGCGGCCTGCACCAATGGTGCGTCCGCCTTCGCGAATTGCGAAGCGCTGGCCTTTTTCCATGGCCACCGGCGCGATTAATTCCACTTCCACAGAAACATTATCGCCAGGCATCACCATTTCAACGCCCGTCGGCAAGGTCACGTTACCGGTGACATCGCTCGTGCGGAAATAGAACTGCGGACGATACTTGTTAAAGAATGGCGTATGACGGCCACCCTCTTCTTTGGAAAGCACGTAAACTTCGGCCTTGAACTTGGTGTGCGGGGTAATGGAACCCGGCTTCGCCAAAACCATGCCGCGTTCGACTTCTTCCTTCTTGGTGCCGCGCAGCAGAACGCCGACGTTATCACCAGCAGTCGCCTTATCGAGCAACTTACGGAAGGCTTCGATGTCAGTCGCTGTGGTCTTGCGGGTGTCCTTAAGACCGATGATTTCAACTTCAGACATACGATTCAACTCACCGCGTTCCACACGGCCAGTGACGACGGTTCCACGACCTTCAATGTTGAACACGTCTTCGATGCACATCAGGAACGGCTTGTCGACTTCGCGAGTCGGCAGCGGGATGAACGCGTCAACCGCGTCCAACAAATCAGCAATGGCCTTTTCACCTTCGGGCTTTGCAGCCAGAGCGGCGGTGGCACTGCCACGGATGATCGGAGTCTTATCGCCAGGGAATTGGTACTTGTTGAGCAAGTCACGGATTTCCATTTCGACGAGGTCCAGCAATTCCGGATCATCAACGAGGTCAACCTTGTTCAAAAAGACCACAATGGCCGGCACACCGACCTGGCGGGCCAACAAAATGTGTTCGCGGGTCTGAGGCATCGGGCCGTCAGCAGCGCTAACCACGAGAATCGCACCGTCCATCTGTGCGGCACCAGTGATCATGTTCTTCACATAATCAGCATGTCCCGGGCAGTCAACGTGAGCGTAATGACGCGTGGGGCTTTCATATTCCACGTGCGAAACGGCAATGGTCACCGTCTTGGTTTCGTCACGAACCGTGCCGCCCTTGGTGATATCGGCATAGGAGATCGCCGGCGCGAGGCCTTTGCGATGCTGCACTTCGACGATGGCCGCAGTGAGGGTGGACTTGCCATGGTCAACGTGCCCAATCGTACCGACGTTGACGTGCGGTTTAGTTCTCTGAAAATTTTCTTTTGCCATTACTCGATCTCCTGGATGTTGGTTTTTACTTTTTCTTTGCGACTTTTTTCAAATTGGAGCCCATGATCAGGATTGAACTGATGACCTCGTCCTTACCAAGGACGTGCTCTGCCAACTGAGCTACATGGGCAAATAGCCAAACTTTCTAATCCTGACACGCAAAAACGACAAAGAACCATTCCCCTAGCTTACCGAATAACTGCCGGGGCTATGATCTTTTTCGTTTTACGGCCCAATGACCGATTCCGAAACTACTTGGGGAGTGGTACCATGTCAATTGGTTTTTCTCCACTTTTTTTCAATTTTTTCACCCTAGGCCGACTTTCGAGTGGTGGAGCGTCGCCATTCGACTTTTGGCGGCTCGGGCAGCCCTTGTGCTCGTAAGGCTGTCCGAAAGTGCATTTTTGCCACTTTTGGCAGATTTTCAGCTCCGTAACGGCTTACAAATTCCTTCGCTGCCTTATCAACCAGAGCTGACGCACCTTTCGGGAATGCCATTCCAAATTGCTTCTCCAAGTCGGCTAATCGGCTCACAAACTCATGCCGTGCCAGAATAGACGCTGCGGCTACAGCTATATCTTCTTCAGCTTTATGCCTTTGCACCAACTCAATCTGCCGTCCCAAACTCATCAATGCTTTGCCTACTGTATCTTTATTTGACGCAAACTGATCGCTAATTGCCCTTATTGGGGGCGGGTTCATGTGATGCTTTTGGCCCATTAAATTTTCGATTACCCGCGCATGTCCCCATGCCAAAAGCGTATTTACGCTCCGCATCTTGGTATATAAACGATTATACGCCTCGTTACCAATAGGCACCACTGTAGTGACACAGCCCGGTGTATCCCGAATTAATTCAGCTAATTCCTTGATTTTCTTATCGCTGGAGATGTTTTTTGAGTCTCGAACCCCGACGTCTTTCCATGCCCTTACCACAGATTCATTGACATAAACGCCAGCAATGCAAAGCGGCCCAAAAAAATCACCTTTTCCGCTTTCATCCACGCCCAACCGCGGAATAAGCAATTCCGGGTTCAAAATCTCCTCATAACCCAGCTTTGCTTCTTTCAAAATCTCTGGTTCCAGCACGAATTCGATGAACTCCTGCGTCCCCTTCCCTTGCAAAACCAGCTTGCCACTTTCGTAAAATACAACGTTCAACTTATCATTAGCCGCAGCGTATCGTGCATAAGGAACTTCCCGAAACTCGTAGTCATGTGCTTGCAAATAATCTTTCAAGGCTTTCGCTTGGGCCTCAGTCAATTTACAGGTATGGCTGGTTAATGGTTTCACAACGTTGTGTCATCCTAGGTGTTTGGCTTAAGCTTCGCAACTGTGAGCAGAAACAATGTCCAGCGGAGCAAATTAAAAGTCGAGACTGAATCTCTCGAGGCTTCATCGCGCAAGGTGAACGCACTAGTCCCGGCGTTGCTTCGTTGGTTTGCCGAAAGCGCGCGCGACCTTCCCTGGCGTCGCACCCGTGATCCCTACGCCATTTGGGTTTCGGAAATCATGCTCCAACAAACTCAGGTTAAAACGGTCATTCCTTATTGGGAACGCTGGATGCAGGCTTTGCCAACCATTGAAGCATTGGCTACTGCGAATCCTGAAAAGATCCATAAACTCTGGGAAGGCTTGGGCTATTACACTCGCGTCCGCAACATGCAAAAGGCCGCCCAGGAAATAGTCGCAAAACATAATGCCCAATTCCCGCAAGACTTTGACTCGATTCTCGCATTGCAAGGCATTGGACGCTACACCGCTGGGGCCATCGCCAGCATTGCTTTCAATCAGCCTCAACCCATCCTCGATGGGAATGTTATTCGTGTGTTAACACGTCTCTATGCCATCAGTGAAAATCCTCGTGACAAGATCACGAACGAAAAGCTCTGGAAACTGGCCCGGGAATTGGTTTCTGCTGCAACGCAACACGCTCCACGTAGCATTCAAAAGCAGGCTTGCTCTCATTTGAATCAGTCACTCATGGAGCTTGGCGCCCTCATCTGCACGCCCAAGCCGCCAAAATGTCTTCTCTGCCCGGTCCGTCAGTATTGCGAAGCATTCCGTATTGGAAAAGTCGAAGAATTTCCGAACCTTGGCGAACGCACCGTCGCTACATCTCGTCGATTTTTTGCCTTTATCTTCGAACATCGTGGTCGTTTCCTGATTCGCCAAAGACCTGCGGGAATTGTTAACGCTCACCTTTGGGAATTTCCAAATTTTGAAGTTTCTACTACGCGCAATCCTGACCCGTCTCAAGTCGTGCAAGCCAATCTCGGATTCATTACCAAATCACTTGCACCACTTTGCACCATCAAGCATTCCATCACTCGCTATCGGATCACGCTTGAAGCGTTCCGTGGCACATTCGCTGCTGTCCCTAAGAAAATAAACTTAAACGAGCAGTGGCGCACACTTGAAGAACTGCATCATCTTCCCTTTCCTAGTGCTCATAAAAAAATTATCAAGTGTATGGACGATCACAAGGCTTTGAAATAAGCCTCGAATTTTTACCGGATATACGAGTATATTCTTTTCATGCAGTCGCACGATAAATTACCAATGAAGGTGGTAGGGCGTAAAGGGAAGCCAAAAGGCGGCCTGGAAGCTGCCGACAATCTTCTTCAGCTGGTAATCGCCTTGCGCGGCAACAAGCCTTTTATTCCAAAAGGCGTTCATCGCTTCAAAACCTTTGAGGAGGCCCAGGCATGGTCGATCAAAATGATGGCTCGTCGCTCCAGCCCCGCCCCCCAAAACTAACCGATCTTTTGCATCTTTGCCGCGAACTCAATGCGGCAGGCGCAAAATATATTGTTATAGGTGGAATGGCCGTCATTCAGCACGGGTTCACTCGCTACTGAAGATATTGATTTATTGGTCGAATCTTCGCGGGAAAACTTTGAAAAGGTTCGCACTGCCATGATGACTTTGCCGGATGGAGCCATAAGAGAAGTACAACCCGATGAACTGGACAAATATTTAGTTATCCGCGTTGGAGACGAATTTGTGGTGGATCTAATGAAAGCAGCTTGTGGCATTCATTACGAAGAAGCCAGCAAGGACATTTCTACCTTCACCATCCAGAACGTGACAATTCCTTTTGCCAATCCGAATCTCTTGTGGCGAATGAAGCAAACGCATCGTGAAAAGGACGAATTGGATTTAATGTTTTTATCTGAGTTGCTTAGGAAGAGAGACTAAGAAATGGCGAGACGCTTGAGCTTGCTACTCGTCAGAAAAAGTCTATCTTCAGTTCAACCAATTGACCCAGCGAAGGACATTAAAACACATTGGGGATTAAGGAACAATTTATGATGACACGACGCCAGGCCATTAAAACCACCACCCTTGCTGCAACTGTTTGCGCAACTGCCTTACCCATTTTAGGGGCTGACCCAACTCCCGCAGTCGTTGCGCCTGCAAACTCAACGGCGCCATTTACTCTGCCGCCTTTGCCTTATTCCTTCGATGCGCTGGAGCCGCATATTGACGCGCGCACGATGGAAATTCATCACGATAAGCATCATCAGGCGTATGTGACAAATCTCAACAAAGCCGTGGCTGGTCATCCGGAGTTGGAAAAGAAAACCTTGGAAGATCTACTGCAAAATGTTCATAAGCTGCCGGAAAACGTCCGCACGGCTGTTCAAAACAACGGCGGAGGTCACTACAACCATTCACTCTTCTGGCAAATGATGAAAAAGAATGGCGATGGCGAACCCAAGGGCGAGTTGGCCAGCGCAATCGATAAGAAATTTAAAAGCTTCAGTAACTTTAAAGATGAACTTTCCAAAGCTGCCATCAGTCGTTTCGGCAGCGGTTGGGCCTGGCTGGTGCTCGGGGCTGATAAAGAATTGGCCATCATGTCCACCGCCAATCAGGACACTCCCATTTCATTAGGATTGGGCGCTCCCGGCACAAGTGCTGGCGCCGAAGCCTTGCAAAAACGCTATGCCATGAATTTTCAACATGCTCCGCTGCTCGGCATTGATGTTTGGGAACATGCTTATTACTTGAAATATCAAAACCGCCGGCCTGACTACGTCAACGCTTTCTTCAACGTCATTAACTGGGACTTCGTCTCCGATCGCTATCAGAAACTAACCGCATAATTTTTACTAACGATATGATCACCCCCATCTCTCGCCGCTCAGCACTCACAAAATTGGCCGGTACTGCGGCCGCGATTGCCGCGACGACATCGCTATCCCAACGTCTCACCGCTGCGGACAAGGCCGTCGGGCCTGATCTCAAGGGGCGCATTAATCATTCCGTGTGCGCATGGTGTTATAAAGGCATTCCTCTCGAAGACCTCTGCAAAGCGGGCAAAGAAATGGGACTTCAATCCGTGGAACTGCTCATGGTCAGCGACATCCCCACTTTAAAAAAGCACGATCTCATCTGCGCCATGATGAGTGGCGTACCGGGCGGCATCACTACCGGATTAAACCGCCTCGAAAATCATGACAAGATCGTGGCGTACTTCGAGCAAAACATCTCCAAGGTTGCGGAGGCTGGTTTTCCGAACATGATTTGCTTCTCCGGCAATCGTAAAGGCATGAGTGATGAGCAAGGTTTGGATAACTGTGCAATCGGACTAAAGCGGATTGTTGGAGTCGCCGAGAAACACAAGGTCACCATCTGCATGGAATTGCTAAACAGCAAAGTCAACCATCCGGATTATATGTGCGACCATAGCAAATGGGGCGTGGAGCTTTGTAAGAAAGTCGGCTCAGAGCGCTTTAAACTGCTCTACGACATTTACCACATGCAAATCATGGAAGGGGATGTCATTCGCACCATCAAAGACAATCATCAATACTTTGGCCATTATCATACCGGCGGTGTTCCTGGCAGAAATGAAATCGATGACTCCCAGGAGATGTATTACCCGGCGATTATGAAGGCTATCGTGGAAACCGGCTTTAAAGGCCACGTTGCACAGGAATTTATTCCCAAGCGGGCTGACGTCCTCGCCTCCTTAAAACAGGGCGTCGCCATCTGCGACGTCTGATCCTCCCCGCATTCAATTAAGTTTCGATTAATATCGGCGCGGCGCAAACCGCGCCGTTCTTTCTTATTGTCCCGTAACTATTCACGGCACCCACCACAGCCGGTAAAACGCCGGTGACGTTGGCGTGCCCAAGTCGTGGAAATCATCCGTGTAATTGAACGACCCACCCGGTGGCGCGACATTTGTCCAGATCGTCTTCCACGTCATAAGATTCGTTGAGCGATCCAGATAATAAGTCCATCCCGGCGTGGCCGAAAACTGCAACAGCGTAGAACCGCCGTTCACGCCAGGCTGGCTGACAAACTGCGCCGACGGATTTGAGCCGATGTTAACAATGCTCACCACACCGATCGCACTGCCACCGCGCCCGTCGGTGATCGTATAACTGAACTGGTCGGTCACACTCGCGCGGTTCGAATAAGTAATGGACGTGGCATTGGTCGCCAGAGGAATACCGTTGGTCGTGGTCAAAGTGAGGCCAACAACCGTGAGCGTGTCGCCATCGGCATCGGTGGCGTTCGCAATCAACGTAGCAAAAGGAATCTGCAGAACGGTCGGCGCGGTGTTGGTGAATGCCAACAGATTAGCCGCGGGCTTGCGGTTGACCTTCAGCGTGCCGTTGGTTTTTAACAGGCCGGTGTACCAGTTCAACCCCGCACCGAGGACCGGCAGGTTGAAACTGACGAATGCTCCGCCGTACGAAGATGCGCTGAACAGGGTGAACACTTCGCCACCAACGAGCGCTGCCCCCGCATTGGAGACCACGAGCGTGCCGCCGTAATTGAGCGGTGCGCCTGCCGTCACGACAATTTTATCCGACAACGGCGAACCGCCATTACGGTCAATCTCCATGACATTGGTGCCGTTGAGTATCACCGTATTGTTAAACGTCATCGTGCCGATGGCTATGCCAGGAGAAATCGTGCCACCGCTGTTGACTGTGAGCGCCCCGGCAACCGTCCCTGTGCCACCGAGCACACCGCCGTTGACCGTCACGCTGCCTGTGCCGGTGCCAGAACCGCTGGTGTTGTTCACGAGCAATCGCCCGGCAGAAACAGTCGTCCCACCGGCGTAAGTGTTGGCTGCAGTCATGCGCATCGTCCCTGCTCCGGCCTTGGCGAGCGCGCCGTTGGAAATTGGAACATCAATAGAAAGGTCAATATTGTTGGTACCATTGCCTATGTTGAACGTGCGCGCCCCGCCGCCGCCGAGGTCAATGAAACCGGAACTCCCCGAACCAGAGCCCTGCTTGATAACGGCGGTAGCGTTTGCGAGTGCATTGAAAGAGACGTCACCGTTCATGAGAATTTTCGCCGGAACCGAGGCGTGGGGCATGAGGTTGATTGTATTCAGGGTGAGAGTGCCTCCGGCCAGGGTAAGGACGCGGTTCGTGTCCACTTGCAGTGTGTGAACGGTCAGGCTGGCACTGTTGCTGATCGTGACCGGTCCGGAGAATTGCGCCGAGATGGGGCCGCCGTGCAGGACATCGGCGGAGTTATCAGCCCGGTAGGTGGGGTCGTAGTTAATCGTAAGGGAGCCGCCCGTCAGGTTCAGCGTCTCACGCATATACAACTTCCGAATGTTGTGCGTGCCAGAGGAAAGTGTGACGATGATATTCGCATTGGGCCGCTCTAAAACCACCGTATCGTACTGGCCCGATGTTGGCCCGCTGCCTGCCGCGCCCGGCAGCCGCGCCGTGGGGAGTCCACCCGTTACGTAAGGAGGGGCCTGATCTGCTGGGGTGACCGGCGCAACCGGTATTTGACCGCAGTTCCAGTTGGCGAGTGTACTCCAGTCGCCGCTGGTGTCGTTCCACCACACGGCGGGCACCAGATAGTTTCGGACATATTCGATGTCCCCGTGAGAGACGTCGGCGTCGCAGCCCGAGTCAACATTTGCAATTCCAGGAATCGACACCGTGCTGGCGTATTGCCAGAAGGACCACGGAGCGGCGTTCCCGTAATCGTCCCACGGACCGTAATACCCCGAGGACACCGTGTAAGTATTCTTCGGATCTCCCGTCTGCACCGGGATCGAGTCCGGGTTGGTGTTGTCTGAATAGCGGGCATCCCAGAGCATCGGATAGGCAGGTCCCACGACGCTGGGTGAAAAGGTCACCGGCTTGGCCAAAGCGTCACGTCGCGCCTGCGTCGCGCCCTGAAAAATGCTCGAGTAGTTGCCATTGACATAAATGCACGGGCGAATCTGCATGACCGCGTAGATACGATCAGAGAAATCCAGGGCGAACTGCACCACCGTGTCGCTCCCGGAGCCAGCCTCCTGGTCAAACATCGGCATCATATATCCCGGCCGCATCCACGCCCCCGCCATTTGGATGAAATGATCCGCTTCGTCGGTTCCCGTATTCCCGGCGACGTCCGGACGGGCAAAATGATAGGAGCCGACAACCATCCCCGCCGCTGTGGCGCGAGTCAGGTTCTGAACAAATCGCGGATCGTCGTAACGGCGGGAAAGAGTTTCCTGAGTTGGATTTCCCGGGGTGCCCGAGGTCTGGCTCAGGCCGGTCGTGCCCCCGCGCGTAGCGCGCAGAAAGGCGAACACCCGGTTGCCCGTGCTGTAGGCAGTGTTCCAATTCGCTTGAGAAATACCGCCCGAAGAAGTGCCGCAATTCCAGTATGAAATATCCGTTCCCAACACTCGTTGTTGGGCATAAGCAGGAAGAGATGTCGCGACAAGCGCAGTTGACATTGCGGCAATGGCAATTCTAACACCCCAAATTCCCAGAGACAACAAAGCAGCCCTCTGGGTGGACGGGGGGCTACCTCCGCGATGACTAGCGCAATTCATATTGATAGACCCCGACTTTAATCAAAATCTGCGTTAGAACAAGGCAGAAGAAACGCAAGTTTACGGTGTTACTGGGCAATTCGCCATATTGACTAACGGGAATAAGAACGTGCCACTGCATGTCTCATCCTAAATGGGTCATAAATCAGTTCTCAGCATTGACAACTTTTCGGTGCATTGCCAATCACCGTTCAACCCTGATAGTTCTTTAGTTTCAAGACTGCTTTGAACCCAGCCGCATACTTCCCACCACCACGGCACCCTCTTCCACAACCAAACTTTTCGCCTCAATATCGCCGAACAGCCGTGCGGTTGATTTCAAAGTGATCGTGCCTTCCGAATGTAGATTGGCAACTAATTCCCCTGCAATTTCTGCCGAGCCGACTTTAATTGTATCCTTCCACCGAAAGTGATTGGCCACCGGGATGACCAACCTCGCCGTCATGAAACTGCCCTTTATCTCAGCAGTGGAATAAATGGTCAAAGAACCTTCTGTGGTCAATTTACCTAAAAAACGTCCTTTGATGACTGCTTCGCGCGCTATGACTTCGGTGTTGAAGACATAACCTGTCGGTTCAACGGTAAATGAGCCTTTGGTTTTGAAATTTTTGGAGACGGCGTTGGCTAGGTGGTAGTCCTTCAAGTCAATGTAGCGACTGCACCGTTTGCACATCGTGGACTGCGCGCTGATTGGCACGTCTAATTCGGAGCCGCATTCGAAACAAGTGATCCGTTTCTGTTCCGGGCCAGATTCCAGCTTTTTTCGTGTTGGGTGAAGCGCCTCTTGAACGCGAAAGTTCTTACCGCATTCTTTACAGACCGTCGAAAATGCGGTTGGCGGTTCTGGCTGCCCGTGCCCGCAGTGCGGACAGGTCACCAGGACCTTGTCCTGCTTGCTCGCTGCCATTCAACGCTTCCCTGTGCCGAGCCGCGGAATTAGCGTATGACTGGCTTGGCTGGCTCGGGAGCTTTGGGGGCTTCGCCCGGACGGGGTGCGGGAGCGGTGGGCGCAACCTTATTGGGATTGACCTCGGTTTTGCCGACGAATGTGACCCCTTCCTCAACGGCCAGTTTGGAGGCACGAATATCGCCGAAAAGCTCGGCCTTCGCCTTGATTTCGATTTTTTCCTTGGCCGTGATGTTGCCGGTGATTTTGCCGCGCACGATCACTGAGGTGGCATTGATATTACCGTTGACCACCGCACTATCGCCAAGATTTAACACTCCATCTGTTTGAATTTCACCTTCTAATTTTCCTTCGAACGTGAGTTCGCCAGAAAACTTGAGGTTGCCTTTGATTTCGACATCCGCGCCCAATACATTTTTTGACGTGCTTCCTGTTGTGTTCATACCGTAATCCATGGTTAGTCTTTTTTAAGGAATGACTTTCAATTGGAACATTCCAAAAGAAATCTGTTCAAAGCACACGGGCAGTTTTTGTGCCAACATGGAATGTAAACAATAAGCCTGATGAAGTTCTTTAAATACGCCTAGTTTAAGCAGGTCAAAGATTTTCAGGCTCAAGACGGTTTCATACAGGTTCTCCGCATTTCGCACGAATTTGACTTCGTATCGTGCAATGTGCAGCGCACAAGACGTTCTCAGTTATCGGCTCTCAATAGGCGCTGTCCAGATGGCCACCTGCTCCCGCTTTCGGGTAAGCAACCAACCGCTGAATATTATCAGCGCAACAACCAACAGCATGCTCAAGACTCTGAGCTTCATTTTATTTATCATTTCGAGGTTATCCTTTTACAACTCACTTAAGCCCGAGTCCAAGCACTTCTTTGCAATATTTCATACTTCGCTCAACATCACCCTTTTGATAATCCTGTTCCGCCTTGGCATTGGGCGAGTGATGAGGCTCTATCGGCTTGCCACGTTTGGCCAATGCCACAAACTTGGCAAAATCCCTGGCCCGTGCCTTCGGAAATGCCTTCCAGATCTCGTCCTTTAGATAAGGAAGCTCGCGGGCAAACCCTGAAATTGTTTCAATATGCACCGGCACACCGGGACACAACTCTGCGAAGCGCTTGAAGTAAGTTTTGAAATCGACAATCCCCTCGCCCATGGCTGTCCATTGTACTTTGGCGCCGTCCGCACATTCCCAAACCATCGAATCGCGCAGGCTGGTTGTAGCTGCATATGGCCCTAATATTTCGAGGCTGGCCAGCGGGTCTTCCATCGTCCAGCAGGCGTTGCCTGAATCCAGACAAACTCCCACATAATCACGCCCGGCTTCTTCCACCAATCCTGCCAATTCCCACGCCTGCATGTCTCCAGCATGATTTTCTACCGCTATTTTTACCCCAGCATCAACCGCCTGGCTGCGCATGGCTTTGCAAACCTTCATGGTATCCCGGATACGCGCCTCAATGCCTCCCTCGGTCAAACGGTCATCGCCTTTCCCCAAAATTACCCGTATTACTGGGGAACCTAGCGTCTTGGCCATTCTAATACCCAATGCAAGATGTTCCTCTGCAGTTCCCCAATTATTTTTGAAAGATTTAGATGTCGGGCAAATGCTCCATGTCCCCAAATGAATTTGGATGCCAAGCCCGTCGCCTTCGGCTTTTACTTCCTTCAAATACGC
>JAQGPC010000060.1 GCA_028293285.1 Pedosphaera sp. | reverse complement strand
GCTTTTGCCAACCGCCGCCGATCGCGCACACCAAAACCAAGAGCGCCCGGACTGGAGGACTTCCTCATGATTACAAGGTGGTGTTACCATGTAATTCTTGCCAAAACTTTCCCAACTTCACTTAGCAAGCATTCAGCAAAAAAAGCGGCGCTTCGGCGCCGCTTTTTGTTTGTACGGAGCTTAATTAAAATAGATAGGAAACGCTTAGGATGGGGCCATGGGCGTTGATGCCGAGATTTCGGTTGCCGAGATTTGCATTCGAAATGTGCTGAAAACGGTATTCCAAGTTTACAGTGGAGTGCGGGCAGACAAAGAACCGAAGTCCGGTTGCAGCCGCAAGGTTGAAATTAAAGTCCTGCCCGTCGTAACGATGGTCGATGTCAGTGACCACAAAACCGCCGCCAATTTGCAGAAATGGGATTAGTCGTGAGTGATGGGGAATAAAGTTGTAGCGGAGCCAGATTGTGCCGCCCGCAATGTATTTGCCGGGACCTTCATAAATGGAAGCAGCAAATACTTCGGGAGCAAATTCAAAGTTACCGCGAAAAAAACCATCCTCCGGTGGGGACGTAAGCATCAGCCCAAATTGGGCCAAGCCCAAGGCATAATTAAGCTTGGGGCGATTTTTGGGAGTGCCTATGGGTGAGAATAAAGCGCCACCGCCAACTGCGATCTCATATCTACCGGATTGGAAATTATCTTCATACGAGAGAGACTGATCGCTGAACGAAACCGAAGAGGAGTTGTCCGCTGCCAGAGTGGGTGCAGCTTGCAGGCCTAATAGGGGAATGATTGATAATAAACAGCGTTTTATGATGAGCTTCATATTTCTGATCGATTATAGGAAGGAACCAGGCGGGTAAGACGAATCAAGAGGCTTTCTTGAATTAGTACAGCATAAGACGAACCAACCGGCTGCTTGGTTTTCTTGCATGCAGTAAACCTTTGACCCTTTAAACCCGACCTCAACATTGCGCGGGCATCTTATACTAAAAAAGACAATTTGCCAATACCCGTTACACGTTGCCACCTTCAATCAATCGGAATCTGACATCAGACTATGCTATTAACAGATTTTGCTCGACACGGCAGCTTCAAGTTTCTTTCGAAAAACGGTTAACAAAATTAACGCACGGTAGTTCTAACGGGGGTAATACAAGAGCACTTTTGACACCCGACAAGTTTAACTTTATTAGTTGCTCTTGGTATTGATTAGCTTGAAATTTTTTCGCTGATGGCGCAATGGTAGGTAAGCATAACAGCTCTAATTGTTTGCTGGAGTTACTTGCGAGAAAAATAACTCGGAGAGTTTAAAATTCAATCAGACTGACAGGTAGCCTTAAACTAGGGGGAAAGACGTTCGATAAGCCAGCTGGCGTCAGTCTGCCGGGTGTAACGAAAGCGGTCGTGAAGGCGATTAGGACGACCCTGCCAAAATTCGATGCGGCTGGGAGCTACGCAATATCCTCCCCAGTAAGAAGGGAGGGGAACCTGATCGTCAGGATATTGAACCAACAATTGAGCTAGCTTTTCCTCAATGACACTCCGGTCTTTGATGGCCGCGCTTTGACTGGATACCCAGGCTGCCAACCGACTGCCCTTAGGGCGGCTATTAAAATAGTGTTCGGATTCTTCGCGAGAAACCTTGGTTACAGAACCGGCGATGCAGACCTGTCTTTCCAGCTCCTGCCAGAAAAATACAAGCGAAGCGTTGGGATTCTCGTCCAATTCGTGTCCTTTGCGGCTTAGATAATTCGTGAAGAAGATGAATCCCCGCTCATCGGCTGCTTTCAGCAAAACAATTCTAGCGGAAGGACGGCCTTGGCGATCAGCCGTGGCCAAGGTCATGGCATTTGGTTCGGGAAGTTTTGCAGTGAGGGCTTGTTGAAACCATTTCTGAAACTGCGCCATGGGATCGGGATCAAGATCCGTCCGGCGCAATCCGGCGAGTGTGTATTCCCGGCGCAAATCCGCGATGGATAAATTCTCAGGCATAGGCCGCTAGTCGGCACTGGTGGAGCATCGTTCCACGGAAGCGATCTCGGGCGGAAAATGCAGTGCTCCACGACGATAGTCTTCGATGCGCCAACGGAGGAATTTCGAACATTTCTCGGTGGTGCCTTTATTGCGGGTCGGCCAGTACGCCTTGAACTCTTCGTCAATCTGAAGCAATTCAACGATGCCTCGCTTGGCGAGAAGTTTAGCCTGGGCAGTGCGACCTGCGGCTACTGCCTGCTGCCAAAGCATATATTTGCAGGATTGCGCAGCCATGCGTGCCGCGAAGTCGAGTTCGGTCGCGAGAACGTCACCAGCGCGTGTGGCAGGATTTGAACGATGCAGGAGAGTGCGTTGTGTTTCGACTTCCTCCAGAGCGGCTTCGATATTTTCCTTAGGAATTCGCGCGTAATATTTCAAGCCATCGCGACAAAAGAGTTCGCGAGCTTGCGGAGGCGGCGCGGCAATGACAGCACCGAAGGGAGTGACATTTGGCGCGGTATAATTGAATTTGCGATGAGCAAAGCCAAGGCCGTAAGCTGCTTTGGCAACCCGCCCGGTGGGGTCTTGGAAAATGTCACGATTTGCTACTGGCACCAGTAAAGCATCGTCAAAAGTATTAGCGCACCAACTGACAGCCGCGCCGAGTAGGTAAGGCAGGTAACTAACCGCGAGCGGTTGAGGATGTCCGCCATCGCCCCAATCAGTATTCAGGTAGCCAATGGCACCGTGCTTGTGACCGACCTCGGCTGCCTGATGCAAGTTGGCGAAGCCATTATCGTGACGACCGATTAATGTCATCCAGGTCGAAGTGCCCGGGCAAACATAGAAGGGAACTTGGGACTTCGCGAAAATACCAGCTTCACGATCAAAGGGATGATTTGCCTCATAACCCCAATTCAAGGCGATGACGTCTTTGGGAAGTTCCTTTACGAGTTCGGGATAATGTAAAATAATATCGCCCCAGAACATCATCTGTTTTTTGCGGGCAGTAGTTTCCTGATAAATTTGTTTTAGGAAATCCACATAGACGCGGCCTTTGCCCTTGGCTTCGGAAAGCTTCTTACTCTGGCCACGGCCCAAGTCCCAAGTTTCATCACAGCCTACATTGATGCGATCGCTTGTGAAATGTGGCAGCAATTCATCATAAAGCTCACGGAGGAAAGGAATTGTTCCCGGATGATTTGGTGCGAGTGTGGAGGGGTAGCGTAAGAATGCGCCACCTTGATCAGGCCAAGGTTTTTTAGTTTCCGCCAGTTTGTGCAGCGGCGGGTATTCCAGCCAATAACGCAAGTGACCGAAAGAATTTTGGTTGGGAACCAATTCAATGCCCACCTGGCGGCAGTAAGCGTCCAGTTTTAAAATTTCCTCGCCGGTGATTGGACCCCAACCGTCCCATACAGGTTCGTAGTTGCGATAGGCAAAGGTATGTTCAGTATAGAGCTGGAATTCGTTGATCTTCACGTCAGCGAGATGGCTGACCAATTCCATGAGCGTCTCCAGACGCGGGACACGTCCGCGTGAAATGTCCAGCATGACGCCGCGTTTGGCGAAATCCGGATAGTCGCGAATGGTCAGGTGCGGGAGGCGTTTGCCAAACTCGCGCAGGAGTTGCCGCAAGGTAGCGACTGAGGCGCGCAGACCGGCTTCATCGAAGTAATGAATGTGAATTCCCTTTCCATCGATGACGATGGAATAGCCACCACTATGACCGGGAGCTTGGCCACCTTGACTGGCGCGGATAGCCAGTTTGGGATGCTTTGCCGGACCGGTAATGAGTTCCAATTCGACGCCAATATGTTGCGTGGCAGCTTTAAGCCGTTCCGCTACCGGCAACATCACGGTATCCCGAGACAAACTTGCATCCAAGAAAAGAGCCGCCTGCGTCGGCAGCTTAAAGATCCCGGCGTGACGTTTAATGAATCGAGGGCAGGGGAGTAATTTCAAAATACAGTAGGCGGTTGCGCTTCAGTTCTGAAAATTGCCGGAGGCGTTAGGCGGGAATCATGCCTGACTTCCGCGCGTAATTAAACAATCCGCCGGCGTCAACCACTGGTCGGACATCGCCAAGAGGTTTGAAGGAATAAACTTTACCAGTTTCCTTGACCGTCACGGTAGCTGCGTCCAGATCAACAGTAACGACATCGCCGGTTTTCAAAATATCACAGAGGCGATCAGTACATTCGCATGGGTATAGTTCGCCGGTGGCGACGCAGTTGCGGAAGAAGATGCGCGCAAAACTTTCCGCCAGTACAATCTGGCAATCAGCCGAACCCATGGCGATGGGCGCGTGTTCGCGGGAACTGCCGCAGCCGAAATTGCGTCCGCCCACAATGATGGGATACTGACTATCGAGCTGGCCTTCCTTGACGTAGCGGGTTGGATAAAGGGATTCGGGCAGACCACACATGGCAAAGGAACCAAGCTTGATATATTCCTCATCAATGGTGGGCACCAAATTCAAATACTGGGCCGGGATGATTTGATCGGTGTCGATGTTATCGCGCACCACGTAAACAGGTCCTGTAAAAACAGATTGCATGTGATGAATTTGGCGTCAGATGGAGCAGTTTTCAATCAGATAAATCAGATTTTACCGGTTAAGCGGCTGAATGGAATCCCCGACTCGAATACAGCCTGACTGAACCACTTCCGCCAAAACTCCCTGACGCCCAGCTTCCATCATTTTACGTAGGCCGGCGCAGATTGCATCCATCTTGGAACAGGGAGTGCGCTGTTCATAGAAATAGAGAATAGCTTCGCCTATTTGAACCTGGTGACCAACCAACTCGACCAGCTTGATGCCAAGCGTTTCGATGTTGGCGCGGACTATACCGGGCGGAATACTTTTACGGCCAAGATCGGAAGCGTGTGTGGCGATTTGCTCACGCTCGATCAGGCTGATCTGACGTCGAGAAGGTTTGCCGGTTGAGCGACTGATACGACTAAAATAGCGGCCATTACCTACAATCCCTTTTTCAGCGATGACCTCGAAAGCTTCGACGTTTTCCAAAGGCGTGCCGGCTGCCGCAGGAGGATGCAGATGCAGCGATGCTACGTGTCCGATAATGGAAGGGGGATGATTGTCGTCCATATGGAATTGATTATGCAGTGGATTTACTTTTAGGCCATTCCTATAGGTAATGTGACAATTAAGGTTTTAATTCCTACGATGTCCTACACAGAAACGGATTAGTACGGACTTGATATTCAACGGTTTTCGTGGTTAGTATCTGCCCAATGACCATCGGGAATTCAGTTTATTTTAAACATGTCATTTAAAACGCCTGCTAATTATCCGCTTTATTTTGAAGGAATCCGGCTGCCTGATTTTGGCGCATTCTTGGACGTTGCCGCTTCCATGACCCCGGTTTCCGAGGAAACCTCCATGTGGTTCTGGCGTTTTACCATGTGCATGGGTGCACCGCGCAAGGAGCGCTCAAAGATCGTAGGTTCACATGCCAAGGAACTCTTGGCGGCATTGGGATCGGCGACCGGTGGGTTGGCACCGGAATTGGCGAGAAAATTTCCCGGTCATCAACCGGAGCAGGTTGTCAGCGATTGGGTGAAGTCGCTCCGAATCATTATCGCAGCCAGTGAAGTACGAAAATGGTGCCAGTGGCAGATGGAAGAAAATCATCCAGCGCAACAGGCGGAAGTTCCCGGCTGGACCGTTTTTGCAGAATCGTCTTCGGCGATGGCCTGATTAAGGGGCCTCCAGTCGTACGGCTGCTTCGTTGCTTTTTATCAATCCCGCTTGCTCTGCTAGGGCTGCTTCCTATTTAATGCCGCAATGCTGGATATTAAATTGATTCGTGAACAGCCGGATTTGGTGCGCCAAAGACTGGCTTCGCGCAACGCAGGGGATGAAGCCCGGATTGATGAGCTGTTGAAACTGGATGAGCAACGCCGCAAGCTGCTCGCGGAAGTTGAAGGGTTGAAAGCCCAGCGGAATCGCGTTTCGAAGGAAATTGGCGCGTTGATGGGGCAGAAGAAGATTGAGGAGGCTGAGGCCAAGAAAAAAGAGACGCGTGACTTGGGTGATAAAATCACCGAACTGGATAAGCATGCGGCGGCGGCGGAAGCTGCACGGGACGAAATTTTGTTACGCCTGCCGAACCTGCCACATGAAACGGTAGCGGTTGGCAAAACCGCTGAAGACAATCCGGTGATGCGCACGTGGGGTGAGAAGGTCAATTTCAGCTTCAAACCAAAATCGCACGTCGAACTTTGCGAGAGCCTGAAGCTTGTTGATTTTGCGCGGGGAGCCAAACTTTCCGGGAGCGGGTTCCTGCTCTATACCAATTGGGGGGCGAGGTTGGAACGGGCGTTGATTCAATTTTTGCTCGACCTGCACATTACCCAGCATGGTTATACGGAGGTGTCGCCGCCGTATGTGGTTAGTCGTGATTGCATGGTGGGCGTGGGGCAATTTCCGAAGTTTGTGGACCAAGCTTATGCCGTGCGTGAGGGCGAAGACAACAGCACGCTGGGAAGCTTGTATTTGCTGCCAACGGCGGAAGCCCCGGTGGCGAATATTCATCGCGAGGAAATTTTGGCAGAAAAACAATTGCCGATTTATTACTGCGCTTATAGTCCGTGCTTTCGCGCGGAGGCCGGCGCGGCGGGAGTTGGCACGCGCGGAATGATTCGTGTGCATCAATTCGACAAGGTGGAATTGATCAAGATCGTGAAGCCTGAAGTGGGTTACGATGAGTTGGAGAAGTTGGTGGGCAATGCCGAGAAGGTTTTGCAATTGCTGGAGTTGCATTACAAGGTGATCCAGCTCTGCACGGGCGACATGGGATTTGCCAGCGCCAAGACTTACGACATCGAAGTTTGGGCGCCGGGGCAGGGGCAATATCTGGAGGTTTCGAGTTGTTCTAATTGCGAGGATTTCCAAGCGCGCCGTATGAGCATGCGTTTCAAAACAGAAACGGGAGAGAATAAGTTTCCGCATATTCTGAACGGGAGCGGGACGGCACTGGCACGATTGTTTGTGGCACTGGTGGAAACGCACCAGCAAGCAGACGGCAGCGTGTTGATTCCCGCAGCACTCCAGCCTTATCTCAAAACGGATCGCATTCAGGCTTAACGTGGCAGGTTGCGCTTTTGGATTATGCGTGTGTATGTTATAACGTTTGAAATAAATATCTGATACGAAGCGAGTAATTGTACCCCTCATCCCGGCCTTCTCCCCATTGGATGGGGAGAAGGAGCAGAAAGCGGACCGGGAGTTTCTATCAGCGGTTTCGATAAATGACATTCTTCTTGTGATTGGTATAACGGCATGAAAATCCTGCTTGCGAGCAGTGAAATCCATCCTTACTCAAAGACGGGTGGACTGGCGGACATGGTTGGGGCGCTTGCCAAAACGCTGGCCCATACGGGAAATCAGGTTGGGGTGGTCACGCCGTTATACCGGGGAATTCAAGAGAAGTTTCCGGGCATCACCAAGCTGGATTGGAATTTGGATTTACCTTTAGGTTCGCGCCGGGTGCAGGGAGAAATCTGGACCCTGCAGGTTGCTCCCGGATTGACAATTTACTTTGTTCATCAGCCGGAATTTTTTCAGCGAGTGGGACTGTATCAGGAGAACGGCGTGGATTATGCCGACAATGCCGGGCGGTTTATCTTCTTTTCTAAAACGGTGGCACACCTGGCGCGTTACTTGCCGTGGCAACCGGAGGTAGTGCATACCAATGATTGGCAGACCGCACTGGTACCGCTGTTGATTCAACATGCAAAATTGGCCGAAGGGTGGGGGAACATACCGGGAACTTGCTTCACGATTCACAATCTGGCTTATCAAGGAGTTTTTCCGGCGACGCAATACGGCCTGACCAACCTGCCCTACGATTATTTTAATCCCACCGGGGTTGAGTTTTATCAGCAGATGAATTGTCTGAAGGCTGGAATTGCCTACAGCGATATCATCACGACAGTCAGCCCGCGTTATGCCCGAGAAATCACGACGCCGGAATTCGGTTGTGGATTGGATGATTTATTGCGCAAGCGACAAAGTTCGCTTTTTGGAGTTTTGAACGGAGTTGATTATGAGGAATGGAATACGATGAAGAATCCTTACCTCAAGCTTCCCTACTCGGTTGAGGATTTGAGTGGCAAGGTTGAGGACAAGTTGGAATTGCAACGTGAGTTGGGATTGCCGGTGGACGCAAAGATTCCGCTGTTTGGCAGCATCACGCGATTGGCTGATCAAAAAGGTTTGGATATTCAACTGGGTGCGCTGGCAGAGATGCTGAGCACGAATATGCAGTTCGCCTTGCTCGGTAGCGGTTCGCCAACTTATGAAAAGGCTTACCGGGAATTGGTGCGCCGGTATCCAACCAAGGCTGTTGCCAAGATTGGATTTGACCAGGGTTTATCGCATCGGATCGAGGCTGGGAGTGATTTTTATCTGATGCCGTCAAGGTTTGAGCCGTGCGGATTGAATCAGATGTATAGTCTTCGATACGGTACAATTCCAATCGTCCGGATTACTGGCGGCTTGGATGATACGGTGGTAGATATCACTGAAGATGCCGATACGGCAAATGGGATCAAGTTTGCGGAATATTCTGCGCGGGCATTGGCCAAAAGCATGCGGAAGGCTTTGGTGCTTTATGAAGAGCCTGAATTGCTGACGCACTATCGGGAAAATGCCATGACTGCGGATTTCTCATGGGAGCGTGTAGTTCAGGAGTATTTGAGTCTTTACCAATCACTTCGGAGAAGCTGACGCGTCACAAAGCCAAGCCTATTTATTGTTTTGGGGAATTGGTTGCTGCTCCACTTTGGCGCATACGGGCGTTCTCAGTTATG
>JAQGPC010000282.1 GCA_028293285.1 Pedosphaera sp. | reverse complement strand
CATAGAGAAAGCAATGATAGTTGGAACGGGTTAACACTGTCCAAACCCAGCCTTTGCCATCACGAAAAGGAATGGCTTCGCTCCAATCATAAAATTCGCCCCCATAAGGGCCCATCGGTTGTGAAGTGATCGGAATGTATCGCGGAGCACTCGGATTACTCTTCGGTGGGCGTGAGATCACGAAGCAAAAAATAAGCGCCAACAACAAAGCGACCGGCAATATAAATTTGATTCGTTTCATCCTCGCGGCAAAGCTACGGGAGCTTAACGATTACAAACCTATTGGAGAAGAATTTTGATTCGCTGGCTTACGGTGCTTCAAGGAAGCTTTGCCCGATAAAAGCGCTTGGGGAAATTTGTCGCCTGCAAATCATTGAGCGACCACACGCCATTCGATGCAGCAACGTTAGTGGAAATGGTCAGCCAGTTGCTCAAGGACAGGTCGCTGGCAGCTTGCACGAAATATGTTTGTCCCGAGGCACCGAGAAATTGCAGCGTCATGTTGCGGTCAGCCCGCGTTGCAATTCCCGTGATGGAAAATGGTGCAGGTGCGGGCGCGGGAATATTGGCTGAAACGGTGAGCGAAGCATTCTGGCGTCTGATGCGCATTCCGCCCATACTGTTGGCGGCATCATCTACAGCCGAAATCACGAGGGTCACCCGATTATTAAAAAGAAAATCGCCAAGCCGCGGAATAGTGAAGTTGTAAGTTCCGGTGGAAAGCAAAACGGGACTGTTGATGGCACTCCCCGTGAATTGGCCGCTGGTCAGCAAATCATTGGAATTGATGTCATTGGCCTGCGCATTGTTCCAAGTGATCGTCGAGTTGAAATTGGGATAGGCCTGATTCAATCCCCACAATTGCACGCGATATGTGTTGGTGCTGGTGATTCTAAATGTGGCCGGTGAATTGGTATTAAGATCAAGTCCGGTCAAATCAAATTGGAAATACGCCTTGCGGGCCAGATTGCCCGTCGGGGGATAATATTTAATGATGAGATAATTGGGCGTGGCCTCGTCCACATCCGAATCTGCGCTGGTGCCGCTTTGAATGTTCGCCTCGATTGAGTCCACTATGTTCGTGGAGATCAGTTGTGAACCGGAGGACGAATAAACCGTCACGTGCACGGTTGCGGAAGCCGTCCCACCATGTCCATCGCCCATCGTGTAGAGAAATTCGTCGCTGCCATAAAAACCGGCAGTTGGCGTGTAAATCAATTGTCCACTGCCATTTGCGGCAACGCTACCATGCGCTGCTTGAGCAAAAGATTTAAGCGAGAGAACATCACCATCGGGATCAGAATCGTTTGCCAGCACATTCACCGCGATGGCGATGGATTGTGTGGTGAAAGTGTAATCATCAACGGCCACCGGGGGATTGCCGGAAACCAAGTTAGTGGAATTCATCACGAGACTTAAGCGCGGACCGGTGGCCAAACTCCCCTCTTTGGAAATAATGGAAATACCGTCGTTATCCTGGGCATCGCCAAAAAAACCAACCGGTCGCACCAATAGGAACGAAACGTCCGCGCCCGGATGGTCCCGCAAATAACCGGTCACATCAATTATGCGATCAGATGAAGTGGCGTTAGCCACCAGTTGTCCGACAATCTCCGCAGTGACGCCTGCACCCAACAAATAGTTGTTCGGATAATTCGTTCCCGGCGAGATGTTTTGCGCGAGATTTGGCGCATTCAACCAGGTCACCGTGCCTTGCGCCCACGTATTGTTCGTAATGCCATAAACATGCGCCCAAACCGTTCCACTGCCGTTGATGGACGACGCGCGCATGGTTAACAGGGCAGTTTGCAAATTCGTGATGTTGAACGTCGGTAGATGAAACTTCAAAAGCGTGGCGTAACGTCCGGCTGCGTTGGTTGAATTATTTCGCACGAAGCAATTCGTGTTTGCTCCATAATTTAATAATTTATTCGTGCCGTCACTGACCATGGCGTCATCGCTCGCATTGATCGTCGTTACGGGATCCTGCGGTATGCTGGTGACAGAAAGAAGCCACGCAGTGTTGGCGGGTTGGGTGGCGGTGACAATTGGCCCGGCGGCCAGGTTCGTCAGGATTTTTACCGCTCCGTAGCAGTTCTCGCTGACTTCCTTGATGGTGATCTGGTTGCCCGGTGGAATTTTCCACGCACTTAAATTAATATCCAGGCTGACAGGCGAGGTCGTATCGTTTGCGGAAAAGAGATAATATTTTTGCGTGACCGGATCATAACTGGTTTGCACATCCAGCACGTCCGCGCCTGTGCCTGCGGTAAAGTCCAAACGGTCGCGTCCCGCCGTGAACGCCTGGTTGAACAACCGCCAGACTTCGCCGGCCTTGGTGATCGTGCCAATGTTGTAAGGCGCGTTCGTATTATCCACGTAATGCATTCCATTCTTCTTAACAACGCCCGCGCTGTCGTCCGTCTGGCTGAACTTGAAACAATACATTTCGCTGCAGGCATTTTCCATCAGGTTCACCGCAATCGCACCCAGCCGGGAATATTTCGTCGGCGAATCCAGGGTTTCAGGGAGCGTGGCAAAAGTGGCGGCGGTGTGGACGTTGAATTCCGTGATGGTAATGGGAAACGGGGGCTCGGGTGACATGGCCGACGCCAACGAACTGCGAAGCGAGGTGATGCTGGTGGCAAATCCGGAAGGCGAACTGTTGTATTGATGATAATCGTATTTCTGGATCAGGGAAAAATTCGGGTCGAACTGCCCCAGATAATTAACATGCCGGTTCGTAACGACCGTCGCGCTCCAATCGATGTAACTCGAAGTCGTCAGCACCGGGGCAAGAATCAAGGGCACGAGCGATTTGCCGTAAATTTGATTTACGTCCGCCAAGGCAGATTGAATCGCGTCCGAGGCAAGTTGGAGGCGTTCCAAATATTGCGCCGGCGTGATGCCGCCAGCGCTGGAATGGTTTGGCTCATTGAACATTTGATATCGCGCCACATCGAATTCGCGTCCGAGATAAAACGCCTGCGCATAATAGTGCTGCCATAGCTCCCATTTGCCCGCCCAATCATTGGAATCGTTGATCGTGAAGGAACCGAACGTGGCGGAAATGTTCACCAAAATTTTCAAATTCAATGCGCGCGCCTGGCCAAAGGCGTAGTTCACCTGAAAAACGTTTCCTCCCAATGTGTGGGTCGCGTAACGATTCGTGAAATACGGCCAGTTGATATAACTCGTATTAAGCGGATTCACCCGGAGCGCCGCCCGGCGATTGACGAAGTCGGTTTGCGTAACAACGCCATCACCCCGGCCTGCGATGTCATCCGTCGCTTCGATTTCAGTGGGCGCCACAAAAAAACGCACGCCGCCCACGCCGGAATAATGCCACCAATCCTTTGTATTACTTCCCTGATAAAAATGCCCTGAATTGTAGGCCAGCACATCCGGCGTAGTGCCAATTTTGTTGGTCTTGACCGTCAAAATCGCCGCATGAACCCGAAATGGAAATAAAACAGTGATAGCGTACAGCAGGAAAGCGGCACAAAAGATCCGCCGATTAAGGCACACTTGTGGCGGGTAAAAAGGTTTCACGTCTGGTTATAGTTTCGAACGAACCGCCCGGTTATTCAAGTTTGTTTTCCCATTTAAAAACCACGGCGGCAGGGGGTTGACGATCTCTGTATTTAGCGTTTCCAGCAAAAGTCATCTGACAAAAATCTTCTGGTGCTTCAATGACCAGATCAACGGTCTAGCGAAATGGCGTGTTTATTTTTGAAGCAACTTGTAGCGAATCTTCACGCCGCACGTACGTATAGAGCGGAAACCAAAAGGTCTGACAAACCTCGGCCCGGGCGTCGCGCGCGTGGGCGGTGTCGCGTCGGCCGGCCTTCAACACATGGACCAATGGGTGGTGACAAAACACGCGTCGGCATGCCTTTTCGCTGCTGTGCCGGAAGAGGTCATGGAAGGGCTGTGCGATGAGCCGGCTAAGACGTCGGAGATGGATTAGTGCGGTAGAATTTTTCGGAGAAGTCAGGTGAGGAAATTTTGAGTGAGGTAAAGTATACTTCTTTTGAAAGCCTTTGGCAGGCTGGCGGCTTACTTAATTAAGGAGTATTGGCTAATAGGAACCCAACCCCACAAAACCAGTTATAGAACCGTTTAAGGACATCGAAACAATTTCGGAATATGAATCGTGAAATGATGGAAATAATGCGATTGATGCGCGAGGGCCGGTTGGCTGAGGCAACGGCGCTGATTCAACGCAATCTCTCTCAAGGGGCAAGTTCAGCGGACACGCACACGGAGGTCATGGATTACTTGAAACAGCTTCAGGACAGGTCGGGCGCTGCAATACCTCCGGTGGCAGAGCCCATTGACGTGGAAGTTTCAGAGGTAAGTAAACAAACTCCAGCCGAAGAGGGTGTTGGCCAAGGCGTGCCCAAGCAGCCATTCACGCCACCGGATCTCACAGCGCTTCGTGGACTTGCGGATCGTTTAAAAGCAAAAATGCCCGCAGCACGCGGCCAGCCGTCACGAAAGATTTCGGCTGATATGATCGCTCCCGCAGTGGGCAGGTGGCTTGCAGGGACTTATGCGGGTGCGACAGGCACACGCGCCTATAAGCTATACATTCCCAGCAGTTATCATGGGCAACCGCTGCCGCTCGTCGTGATGCTCCATGGTTGCACACAAAGCTCCGATGATTTCGCGGCTGGCACACGCATGAACTTCTTAGCGGAAACAGAGGGGCTTTTGGTGGTGTATCCGGAGCAGGCTGCCAGCGCCAATCATTCCAGATGTTGGAATTGGTATCAATCGGCTGACCAGCAGCGCGACCAAGGGGAGCCTTCCCTGATCGCTGGAATTACGCGCCAGGTGATGGCCGAATATCACGTTGCCGCCGGGCAGGTTTGTATCGCGGGATTGTCGGCTGGCGGAGCGATGGCGGCGATTCTGTCGACCACCTACCCCGACTTATATTCAGTTGTGGGAGTGCATTCCGGCCTGGCTCCGGGAAGCGCGCATGATTTGCAATCGGCATTGCAGGCCATGCAACGAGGTGGAAAAAGCGCTGGATTTCCCGCTACGAGCCGGGTCATTCCTTTGATTCTCTTTCAAGGCGATCAGGATTCAACTGTTCACCCGAGCAACGCGGATGAATTCATCCGCAAATGGTTGGCCGGGCCGGATAAGCCGCAAATGGTAGTGCGACAGGGGCAAGTCGCAGGCGGAAGAAGTTACACGTGCGCGGTCTATCAGACTCCCGGAGGACAAACCGCCGTAGAGCGATGGACGATTCATGGTGCCGGTCACGCGTGGTCGGGGGGAAGCCGCAATGGATCGTATACCGACTCAACCGGCCCGGATGCCTCGCAGGAGCTAATCCGCTTTTTCCGGGAACGTTTGCAGAGGGAAGTGGTGAGTGCGGCTTGATGGGGTTTTATCCCCTGTTTAGCTGAGCAGGAGGTCGAGGTATCAGATGAACATCGACCATTTATTGGGGCACGTTAAACCGAACCAGTTCACACATCGGCATGCCTTCCGCTGCTGTGCCGGAAGAGGTCATCGTAGGGACTGTATAACGAGCGGGCGGATACGTCGAGATGGATTAGTTATGGCATGGTGGAATCTTTGCTATGCAAATAGCTACATAGCGGTGTAGTTCCACCGGGATCTGACGTACCCGCCTTTTCTTGCGCCGCGTTATGGCAAGGCAACGATTCGATAGAACTTCGCTGCCTGACCGGCGGTCGCATCGAAAGTGAAGACCGTCCCACCGGTGCCTTGTACTGGCGTTCCCACATCTATCCAGGTACCCGAGTTGATGTTCGTTGTCGATTGCACCTGGTAGGCGGTATTCGCTTGTGAATTCCAACTGATTTGAACTGCTGGAGCAATCGTGGCAACAATCGGCTCAATCACTTTTCCCGGATTCTGAAAGAGATAGCTCACCTCGCTCACGACCAGTGCATGGTTATACACCTGCACGTCATCAATTAATCCATCAAATCGACCTTGGGGAACACCAGCGAACGTAGCTCCCCCAATCAACAGCGGGACCGAGTTGCCCTGAATGCTCACGCTGGGAGCAGTGCCTTCCGCCACACCATCCACATAAATCGTCTTATCACCACCCGCCTTATAGACTGCCACAAGTTGATGCCAGGCACCGTCATTCACATCCGTCGTTGAACGAGCGGCATATTGAGCATCTCCTTCGGCAATCAAGCCCTTGTTAAGCGGACCGCCGAAGCCAGCTAAATTATATCCCAGATAATAACCATTTGCGGTAAAGGCCGCGTGCTTGCTCACCATCATATTGATGTCGTTGATGCCCCCCGTTGCCTTTAGCCAGGCTACAAGGCTGAAATCTCCACCGGTAAATGCGTTCACATCTCCCATGTTTACAAAACCATTATTAGCAAATTCGAGACTCAACGCATTCCCGGAAATCCCGCCACTCACAAAGCTGGCGCCACTTGTCGAGAGTGTGCCGTTGACAGAACCGGCACTGTCGTGGGCAATGGTTCCGTCCGATTCGTCGAAAGTCCAATGAGCAATGATCGCCGCATCAACTTCCGAAAAATTCAGCAAGGCGAAAGCCAGCAGGGTCAGGGAAAGTATCCTGCCCTTTAACATGGATGAGGATGTCGAATGAGTTAAGTTCATATTTGATTAATGTGCAGCGGAAAATCAGGTCTTATCAATAAAATGTCGCATCCACCGAGTACGCCCTCACCATGCCGATCGAATTGTTTCCCGAATTCAAAGTGTTCAGGTTGAATTTATTTACCGATTTCCACTCCACCCGGCCATCGCCATAAAGTTCATTGAGCCCGGTAAAACCAGGGACGGTTCCGGGGTCTTTTTGTATTCCGGGACGCTTTCCATGGCTGTAACTCCAGGTCTTATCCTGAAAAAAGGAGAGCAAATCGCTCATCAACAATCGATCCGGAGCGAGTTCCTTAGCCGTGAGATCTTGAGGGCGTGTCGCCTCATTCGGTGTGAACAAATCCACCCGGCCATAGTAGGAGTAAGTGCTGTTAAACCAACCCCAATCACGAATGACCGACGCCACATCCGCCGGAATGGGCGCTGGGGGACTGGGACACCACCAAATGCCACCCACGTCTGCTCCCGTTGCATTCGGATCCAGTCCCGGAATATAGCGGGCCAAAGCTTCCCAGGTGAAATAACTGTTCCCGGGAACATTCCGCATTGTGACAATGGGTGGGTGACGATATGAGCCCGATGTCTCGCGGGTTTCCAGTACTACCCGATTATTATCATCAGCATAAAGCGTGAGAGAAATGCCAAATTGGCGCAAATTAGATACGCATTTGGCACGCCTCCCCTTCTCCCTGGCTTTGGCCAGCGCTGGCAATAGCAGCGCGGCTAAAATCGCGATAATGGCAATGACCACCAGCAGCTCGATCAGAGTAAACGCTCGCGTTTTTCTGTCTTGGGATTGCATGGTGCTCTCAGTTTCATTGGGCCTTCCGGACATTTGGAAACGTAAAGGCTTAGCAGGATGGAGTTCCATCCCGCAAGAAAAAAGCCCCTCCAGTCCGGAGGTTCACTGCATGCCAAGCCACGGAATAAATCCCAATTTTTATGGTCATTCACATATATATGCCCGCTCAAGTGAAAAACGGACATTTTTTTACAAAGCCGAGGCGGGGGCCAAATCTACTGCCCAAATGACGATTTGTTGTCTGGTTTTGGACCTGAGCGGGCATGTATAGTCAGTGCCGATGATGGACGACATGGAACTTTTGCGGGAATACGCCTTGCACGATTCCGAAACTGCATTTGAAACGATCCTCAACCGGCACGTAAATCTCGTGTATTCTGCCGCGCTGCGGCAGGTGCGCGATCCCGTTTTGGCAAAGGAAGTGACTCAAAGCGTTTTTATTATTTTAGCCAGAAAAGCTCGCAGCCTGCGTTCCGGAACCGTTCTCTCGGGCTGGTTGTATCGGACTGCGCGATTTGCCGCAAACCGGGCCTTGCGGACAGAATCCCGGCGGCGGGAACATGAAAGGGAAGCGGCGCAAATGCAAACCGAACCATCTCATTCCATCTGGGAGCAACTTGCTCCGGTGCTGGACGAGGCCATGGCGCATCTCAGTGACATCGATCGCAATGCTGTCCTGCTTCGCTACTTTGAAAACAAAACTTCCAAAGATGTCGGGGCCGCGTTAGGAGTGAACGAAGCGGCGGCGCAAAAACGGGTCGCCCGGGCCACTGAAAAACTGCGCGTATTTTTCAGCAAACGTGGTTTGGTTTTACCTGCCCTTGCCCTGACCACCGCCCTTTCCGCTCATGCAGTCCAAGCCGCACCGGCCGGAATGGTTTCCGCCACCGCTATAGGGACCGGAGCCACCGTCCCCTCAACGGCCAGCCTGGCCAAGGCCACACTAAAACTCATTGCCTGGACAAAACTAAAAACCGCCGCCCTTATTGCCGTGGGGTTGTTACTCGCTGCTGGAACCGCCACCATCACACTGGTTGCGATGACCTCGCCGCCTGATCCAATATATCAAGGCCGGCCACTCAGTTCATGGTTGCAGCAACTTGACGATGGTTATCGCGAGCAAGGCGTGCAATTGCCATGGGGAGCATGGCCCGCACAAGTTCAGCGCTCGGCGCAACAAGCTCAAGCCGCGGACGCAGTTTTACAGATCGGAACAAACGCATTGCCTTATCTTCTTCATGCCATGACACGGGAAGATTCCACTTTCAAATCCAAACTTAACCAACTGCTAAGCAAAGACCCTTCCCGGTCATCCAATGCTGCCCGTCACCGGCAATCCACCCTCGCTCTGGATGTTTTGGGGCCAGTGGCTAAGCCAGCCATCCCGAAATTAACGCAAGCCCTGCATGCCGTCACCAGTTCCAAGGAAGCTGCCATTGCCCTCGCAGCCACCGGGCCCGATGGCTGGGCCGTTCTGAGCCGGGAAATATCGAGCACGAATGAGGCTGCCATTGCCTGTAGCATTTGGGCCTTGGGAAGTCATCACGTGACAGTTCCTGAAACTATTCCGTCTCTCATGGTAGCCGTCACCAACAACATTCCCCTGGGGATTGGCGCATTGTCCGCCTGGGCCCTGGCGGAGATTGGACAGAACCGTGAACAGGTGGTTCCGTTGCTTATCACGGGCCTTAAATCCTCTGAATACGATTTGCGCTGGAGTTGTGCCCGAGCGCTGGGAAAACTCGGGCCCAATGCCAGAATCGCCGTGCCGGCACTCATAGACGCATTGCAAGACAGGACCTCGAAAGTTCGCAACAACGCCGCCGAAGCTCTCTGGCAAATCGATTCCACCGCCGCCACCCAAGCCGGAGTAACCGCGCCAATTCCCGACCCGGTTCTCCCGATGACGAAATTGTTGAACTGATTACGGAGCAGTCATTCTTCTGTCCACGCCTATGACTGCGCTTCCGAAGCAGGAAAAAGGAGCATCACTCACTGGTAGTTAAAGCCGCGAATCTGGAGTTTTGGGTGTTGCGATAGTGGCCGTTGTGCATTTTGTCCTCAATATCGTGGAGGTAGGATTCGAGGACTTCGAGGGTGCCGGGTTTGGTGTGGCAGGCGACCGGCCTTTAACACCATGGACCAATGAGTGGTGACAAACCACGCGTCGGTATGCCTTTTCGCTGCTGTGCCGGAAGAGGTCATCGTAGGGATTGTACGGTGGGCGGGCGGGGACGTCGAGATGGATTGGTGTATAAAGTTTGAAAGGAGCTCTTTTCACTCGCCCAGTCTTTGAAATGAGCAGGATAGTCCGTGGACTAAGAGTCCTCATTCGTGCAGCATCCGCAAGAGTGAGCAAGAAACAAATCATCCTAAAAACTCTTGGCGAGCGTATTCGCGAGGCCCGTAAAAAGAAGGGGTTTACCCAGGAAGATTTGGCCCATGGGAGCAATATCGACCGGAGTTACATTGGCGGAGTTGAACGAGGTGAACGCAATCTTTCTTTCGATAAACTCTGTCAAATAGCCCATGCCCTCCACACCGATGTTGCTGCTTTGACGAAAGATTTACCGGGGTGGCCGCGATGAAGGTCATCAAAACTGTTGTGGTCTTCGATCAAGGAGGACTGATTGACTCTAAAGAATGGGCCAAAACTCATTCCACTTACACCAAAGCCATACGTGCGATGGTTCATCCAGAAGGTAGTAAAAAATTCGTAATTCGTCGTAGAACCTCCAAAAAGGACAGCCTTGGCGCGCGCACCAGTCAATGGAATCGCAACGGCGTAACCGCTATAAAACAACAATTTCTTGAAAAACTGAAGGATTTGAAATGGCAGATGGAGGAACCCTTGAACATTTCATCGATTCTAGCAAGCTCCCAAGTCAAGAATCCCAAAGCTAAAGATTTATTCATAGAATACCCGAGCAAAAAAGTTATCAGCGAACCTCTCCATATTTCAGTGGGAGACATTGATTGTTATTTCAAACTTCCGAATTCTTTCCGAGCGGCTATTGAATGGGAAACTGGCAATATTTCATCGTCCCATCGCAGTATGAATAAACTGTGTCTGGCACTTATGACCGGTCAGGTAGAAATTGGTGTTTTAGTTGTGCCAAGCCGCAAGTTCTATCCGCATCTGACGGATCGAATAGGTAACTGGATGGAGTTGTCTCCATATTTGCATTTTTGGAAAAAGGTTGGTGGTTTCGTTTCAAAAGGCATTTTGGCAGTTACGGTGGTAGAACAGGATGAGCTCACTGATAATCCGAAAGTTCCCTATATAAGGCAAGGGACAGCCGGGCGGAGCGCCGAAGGATCAGCTAAAATAAAATAGGCTGCCCGTTGGGCTGAACATTACTTTCACAACCATTTCCATTCAGGCGGTACTTGCTGGTATCATGTCCAAACTGACGTCGCAACCGTAAGCTCTCCTGAGTAAACAAAGTATTTTTCACGGTCGATATTCTCGCAAGATAATCCTCATCGCCCTGGATATTCTCGAATCGGTCAACGATGTCTGAACAATCCAATTCCATTCCGATCCACTTCCGCTGTAGCAATTCAGCAGCAATATAGGTGGTGCCAGAACCACCAAAAGGATCCAGCACAACCGACCCAGGATCACTCGCGAGAGAAACAACTCTATCCAGCAGTTTTAGGGAAAGCTCATTTGCTTCTCGCTTTTTGTACTTTGTGTGTCGAACAGGCGGAATGTCATACCAAACATCAGTGAGGCTCACGCCCGATGGATTCATCTTATCCTTATACCCGCCATAATCGTTCTGTTCCTTTCCACAATGTGGACAGGTCTTTATTGGCAGCCGGTCTGGATGAAAAATTGCCGGCTTTTGGCCCTTGATGAAATAGAGAAGAGAGTAGTGAGAAGGATATAGCCGCTTGGGGATTGGCAAAGTATATTTGATGTCGACCGCAATCCAGTGTCTAAATGTCAATTTCTCACCGAGATAAGCCCCCAACGGAAGATTCCATTTAGGCAGATTAAAAAGGAAAAAACTCCCACCTGGCCGGAGCACTCTCACGAGTTCATCGCACCAATTTTTGCACCAATCCAGGTAATCACGTTCCGGTACGGAATCGTTCATTTTCGAGCTGTACTCCTTGCCGAGATTAAACGGTGGATCGGCAAATATTAGGTCAACGCATTCACTTGTCAGTTGCGGCAAAATTGATAGGCAGTCCCCCTCATAGAGCTTTCCTCTTTCAGTCTCCATTTTAGGAATGGGTAACATAGTCATCATTTTCTCGCTTCCGCTCTATTCTTGCAAGGAAATTATTCAATTGTTCCAGCTCTTCAATTAAAGTCGGTAAATTTCATTATGCTGTTAGCTGGCTATGCGTAAAGACACAACTTTTAAAAGAGCCTTTATTATTTGAAACAAGCCCATTCCCGTTTTAAGAAAAGAATGGAAAATGGAATCACCCACTAGTGGTCAAAGCAGCAAATCTGGAGTTTTGGGTGTTGCGATAGTGACCGTTGTGCATTTTGTCCTCAATTTCGTGGAGGTAGGATTCGAGGACTTCGAGGTCGCCGGGCTTGGTGTAGCAGGCGTGCGCGCCGTTTTTTATAAAATCCATGCAGGCACTCGGGTGCAGGGAGCCGGTAAAGATAATGACGACCAGGTCGTGGATGGGGTGCTCCTTAAGCCAATCCAGGAATTCGGTGGCGCTATCGCCGTCCATGATGGCGTCGTGCAGGAGGAGGTCGGGGAGAGGATGGCGGTGGCGGTCGGCATACTCGCCTTTGCCGCTGAGGTAGTCACGAACCAGATGGTCGTGCTCCAATTCTCCAACTAATTGAAAACTGGGAATTTTGTGGATGCAATGCGTCATCAGCATGCGATCTTCCTCGGAATCTTCCGCGATGAGAACTTTGAATGGAACTATCATTTTGGGCCTTTCCTCCCAGAAACGGCTGGTTCTGCTGGGAACTGTAATTAAACAGTCGTCTCGTATTGCGATGAACGCAAGTAGTTGAGTGGTAGGAGAATGTCAGGTTTTTAGGGGTAGTTTGCCCTATGGAAGAAAGCTGGCTGAATGGTTGCTGAAGGGGAAATTCAAATACCGCCATATATATGTTCATGCCGCTCCTAGGGGAGCTTCATGGGGTAAGGCTGGGAAATTATCAAATTGGCGGAGTTTCGGAAGATTTCGCATGAGAAAGGTTATCACCGCAGGCGGGACAGGCGTTTCCAGCTACGATTTTTCTGAAATTTTGTAAAAAAATTCCAATGGAGCCAATACAGCCAATGGAGGATTAGGGGAAAACCAAGGGGAGTGTTACAAAGGTTAAATGGCTATTGATAATGACGAATGTCGAATTTCGAATGACGAACCGAAATGGCCACTGGAAAGCGGCTGGGAGCAATTCTGAGCAGATGCGAGCTAAGTGAAGTTGGGAAAGTTATGGCAAAAAAGATTTCAGTCAAAAGCTCTCCGAGAGGATGCCAGCTTTGCGTAGGGCCTCGGTTTTGCTGAGCGAACGGACCCATTGTTCCGCC
>JAQGPC010000247.1 GCA_028293285.1 Pedosphaera sp. | reverse complement strand
GTGTCCATCGAGCTTGATCCGCGAGAGCAATCGCCGATTATGCATTATTAGAAGCGAATCCGGTGGATTGAGAGCCTGGCAGTCAAGCAACAACCCGATTGGTCAATAGAACTTACCCGCACAGAGGTTTGGTTCATGAACAAAGAGGGGCTTATATTGGTCAGCGATTGCCGGCTGTATTTTGACCATGATGAATTACAGAAAGCCTTTTTTATGTCGCCACTTGTGGAGTTCGACGCTCCTGATCGTGTTGTTGTTTCTGTCTTTTTTTGAGGGTATCAGCCGGGCTGCGTCCGGACTTATTGAAAAGACCGACCTGTTCAAGGCGGGCGAACAAGGATATGCGCTCTTTCGCATTCCCGGAATCGTGGTCACCACCAATGGCACGGTGCTGGCGTATTGCGAAGCGCGCAAGAACAGCAAAAGTGATTGGGCCGAAATGGAAATCTTTTTGCGTCGCAGCATTGATGGGGGCAAAACGTGGGAACCGGCACGCCGGATTGCGCATCTGGGTCCCCGATTGCCCAGAAGTCCAGTTGCCGTGGCCCGAAAATTGGGGAACGACGTGGATCAGACGGTAAATAATCCAGTTGCGATTGTGGATCGGCAGACCGGGGTTGTGCATTTTCTTTACTGCGTCAATTACCAGAAGTGCTTTTATCTTCGCAGCGATGATGATGGGGTGACTTTTTCCAGGCCGGTCGAGATCAGCGCAACGTTTGAAAATTTCCGACCAAAGTATGACTGCAACGTCATTGCGACCGGGCCGGGACACGGCATCCAACTGAGCAATGGGCGATTGGTGGTTCCGGTCTGGTTAGCGACCGGGGACAAAGGATCTGGCACCCATGTAGCGGCGACCATTTATAGCGACGATCACGGCAAGAGTTGGAAGAGCGGGGAGATCGCGGCTCCGCATACCGAGGAATGGATTAATCCGAATGAGACCACGGCCGTGGAGCTTGCGGATGGAAGCGTGATGTTGAACATACGGAGTGGATCGAAACCAAATCGTCGGCTGGTTACCACGAGTCCGGATGGAGCGACGCATTGGACGAAGCCACACTTTGATGATGCCCTGGTGGAGCCGGTTTGCATGGGCAGCCTCGTGCGTTTCTCGACCCTGGCCGCGGGCAAAACAAACCGGATTTTATTTTCCAATCCGGACAATCTCTCGAGTGCCAAAGGAAAAGAGGAGCCGGGAGCAAACCGGGACCGGAAAAATCTTACCATCAAGCTGAGCTATGATGAGGCGAAGAGTTGGCCGGTTCACAAAGCGCTCGAAGCCGGGCCAAGTGCTTACTCCGATCTGGCGGTCCTGCCTGATGGAACCATCCTGTGTTTCTATGAACGAGACAAATTGCTTACGCTAGCGCGGTTCAATCTCGCATGGCTCACCGACGGCAGGGACAAATGAAAAGGTGAATGAGCGAAGGAAACTGGTGGAATGGTTCTGATTGAGTTGCTGCAAGGGGAGGCTGAAAACTCATCGCCGCATTTGCGGGATGAGCGTTTTCAGCTACGAATCCGGGGCAAAGAGTCCGGCGGTCGATAGAGCGCCGCTACAAGGGGGGGGAGGCACTGAAGGAGAGTAAGATTACGATTAGGATTAAGAGTAAGAAGGAGGAAAATATCTCAATGGATGAAATGGAGTCAATGCAGCCAACCCAGCCAATGGAGCATTTGGTGGAAGGCGGGGTATGTGTTACAACCGTTAAATGGCTATTGAAAATGACGAATGTCGAATTTCGAATGACGAACCGAAATGGCCGGGGTTAATCGCCAGACGAACGCGAGGATTACCATGCAGCGGTCTCGCATGCGGGATCGCGCTCCAAAAGCGAGCTGGTGCGAGTTGAAAAAGGAGGGACCCGAATTAACACGAATGGGAAAATGCCAAATAGCCGCCAAAGGGCGCAGAGAACGCAAAGGGAGTAAATGAACAACAAAGACACGAAGGCGCGAAGAGAATGGAAGATTGAGGATGCGGAGGCGATGGTGCGAACATTGAACATGGAAATGGGGATGGAAATTAATACGTGTATGGTACTATCTGACGTTAACACGCGTTAACTGACGCTAACGAACGTTAACATACGTTAAAAATTTATGGATGAAGCTGGATTATTGGTTCCCGCACCCCCTCCGGGGTGCCGGGGTCTGTTTGTCTGTGGTCTGGTGGCCGCAGACGCTTGAGGCGTCTTTGCCATCGGCTAATTTCCTCTTGCTCCTCCGGAGCGAAGATTTGGCAGAACGTTTTGGCCACGAAACGGATCAACGGATAGAGATCAAGAGTATGAGTAACCGCCACAATCGCGAGGCAGGGATTAAGAATGGAAAGGAACACGCCGACAGGCTGTCGGTGCTCCGGAAAAAGGCAGGAGATTAGGATTAAGATATGAGTAAGATTAAGAAAGGCAAAAACGTTTCACGCGTGACTTTCGGCGGGTTTGGACGCAGATTCAGCGCGCTTTGACGATCATGAAAAAGAGTTCTCCAGTTTCTCGCAGTGGGCGGTTTGCCAGCGGGCCGGGCGCGGATGTGGCGCAGTTCACGGAATCGATTTCGTTCGATTGGCGGTTGTGGCGGCATGATATCATGGGCTCGATCGCGCACGCGACGATGTTGCAGAAGATTGGCGTACTGACGAAGGGGGAACTGCAGGCGATTGCGAAGGGGTTGGAGGCAATCGGGCAGGAGATCCAGGACGGGCGGTTCGAGTGGAAGCCGGAACTGGAAGATGTGCACATGAACATCGAGGCGGAGCTGACGAAGCGGGTGCCGGCGGGGGCGAAGCTGCATACGGCGCGGTCGCGGAATGACCAGGTGGCGCTGGATATGCGGCTTTGGTTGCGGGATGAGATCGTGGAATTGGCTGAGGAGTTGCGGGGGTTGCAACGGGCTTTGGTGAGTTTGGGCGAGAAGAATGCGGAGGTGATCATTCCGGGTTATACGCATTTGCAACGGGCGCAGCCGGTTTATTTTGCGCATCATTTATTGGCCTATGTGGAGATGGTGGAGCGGGACCATCAGCGGCTGACGGATTGTTTTCAGCGGGTGAATGTGTGTCCGCTGGGGAGCGGGGCGATTGCGGGATCGACGCTGGCGCTGGATCGGGAATTTGTGGCGAAGGAATTGGGGTTCGTGGATGCGAAGGGCAAAGCGGTGGTGACGCAGAATTCGATGGACGGGGTGAGCGATCGGGATTTTGCGGTGGAGTTTTGCAGCGCGGCGGCGTTGACGGCGGTGCACCTTTCGCGGTTGGCGGAGGATGTGATTTTGTGGGCGAGTTCGGAATTTAATTTCATCAAAATTGCAGATGCGTACACGACGGGGTCGTCGTTGATGCCGCAGAAGAAAAATCCGGACGTGGCGGAATTGACGCGGGGCAAGACGGGCCGGGTGGTGGGGAATTTGATGTCGCTGCTGATGCTCTTGAAAGGTTTGCCGATGACGTATAATCGGGATTTGCAGGAGGACAAGGAACGGGTTTTCGACACGGCGGACACGGTGCGGGCATCGGTACGGCTGATGGCGGCGATGCTGGAGAACACGAGCGTGAACGCGAAGGCATGTGCGGCGGCGGCGAGTGACCCGGCGTTGCTGGCGACGGATCTGGCGGATTATTTGGTGAGGAAAGGGATGGCGTTCCGGCAGGCGCATCATGCGGTGGGCGCGGTAGTGGCATTGGCGGAGCGGGTCAACAAACCGTTGAATCAACTTACGCTGGAGGAGTTGAAATCGGTGGACAAGATTTTCGGGGCAGATGCGCTGGCGGTGTTTGATTTGAAGAAGGCGATGTCGCAACGGGATTTGATTGGCGCGCCGGGGACGAAGGAAGTAAGGAAGCAACTCGCGCGGTGGCGGGGACTGTTGAGGATAGAGGATAGAAGATAGAGGATGGAAAGACTTTGAGCGATACTTCCTCCATTCTTACTTCGTTGCTCAAGGACGTTTCGCGGTCGTTTTATTTGACGATGCGGGTGTTGCCGTCGGCGGTGCGGTCGCAAATTGGGCTGGCGTATTTGCTGGCGCGGACGACAGACACGATTGCGGACACGGAGATCATTCCAGTTGAGCAGCGGTTGAAGGCATTGCAGTGCTTGCGCGAAAGGATTTTGGGAGAGAATCGCAAGTCGCTGGATTTTGGCGAATTGGCGCGGCAACAGGGCTTGCCGGCTGAACGGGTTTTGTTGGAGCGATGCGAGGAGGCGTTGACGATTCTCAATAGTTTCAATGAGGCGGATGTGGCGCGCATTCAGGAGGTGTTGAATACCATCACGAGCGGGCAGGAGTTGGACTTGCGACGATTCGCGGGAGCGTCGGCGACGAAGGTGGTTGGGCTGCAAATGGAGTCGGAGTTGGATGATTATACCTATCGCGTGGCGGGTTGCGTTGGGGAATTTTGGACGAGGATGTGCCGGGCATATCTGTTTCCGAGGGCGAAGCTGGATGAGGAGTTGTTGCTCAAGAACGGGGTGCGTTTTGGCAAGGGGTTGCAATTGGTAAACATCCTGCGGGATTTGCCAAGGGACTTGCGGCAGGGGCGGTGTTATTTGCCAGCGGAAGAGTTGGCGAAGGCTGGTTTAATGCCGAGCGACCTATTAGACCCGAAAATGGAGCCCAAGTTTCGTAGCTTATATAACAGGTATCTCACGCTGGCAGAGGAGCATCTGACGGCGGGTTGGGCTTATACGAATGCGTTGCCATGGCGATGCGTGCGGGTACGATTGGCATGTGCGTGGCCCATATTAATAGGCATGAACACACTGGCTAAGTTGCGCACTGGCAACGTGCTAGACCCGCAGCAGCGGATCAAGGTAAGTCGGCCGGAGGTGAAACGGTTGATTTTAAGATCGGTGCTGGCTTATCCGTGGCCGGGGGCTTGGAAAAGGCTTTTTCCATCGTCCGGTTAACGGTTCGAAAGCTATTGCGTCATGGAAACCTTTTAAGTAAGAATAGATTTTATGCAAATGCCAAAGTCATTGCTGGTTGTGTGTATGGCGGCCTTGGGCGTGAGCTCGCTTCAGGCGCAAAACGATTCGGATTTACAATTGCGTGCGCGCGAGGAGTTGCGTCGAAAGATTGCCGATCTGCGAACGGAACAGCCGTCCTCTTCCAATGCGGCAGCAGCGGCATCACCAACCCAAGCACCGCGCACTGCACCGGCAGTTGCTGAGTCAGCGCCAGTCGCTCCAGCCCAAGCAGCGGCGCCATTAGACAAGGAAGGTCAGGCACGCGAGGCATTGCGCCAAAAAATTGCAGAAATACGAGCCCAGCAAAAGGATGTGGAACTTCGCGCCCAGGGTGGTCGCGTAGTCAGAAGCCAGCCTGCAGAAACACAACCTGTCGCATCAGAAGTGAAGCCGCAGCCGCCCGTCCAGGTTCCAGCGGTGGATACTAAAGCAGAAGAGGCCAAAGGCAGAGCTGAGGAAGCCAGGATCATGGAAATGAATCGGCAGCAGGCAGAAGCCAAAGCAAAGTTGGAGGCCACGCCGGTAATTGATGCCAAGGCTGAAAAAGCGCGCAAGAAAATGGAAGCGAAAGCCCAGGCTGAAGCCGAGAAGCAAGCGAAGGCGCGCGCTAAGAGAGAAAGTGCGGAACAGGCCGATGCAAATAAGTACAAGACGGTGGAATTATTTTCGGCACGGCCAGTGGAAAAGGGAGCAACCCCGGCCAGCAATACTACGGGGAGTTCCGGTTCCAAGGAAGTGCGACTGGCTACCTTGCTCGAACAGTATAAGGCTGATAAAATCACACCTGCTGAATATCATTCAGAGCGGGCCAAGATTCTGGCTGAGCCTTAAGCCAAATTTTATTTCAATCCGCCAGGTGGATTCACCCGGCGGATTTTTTTTGGACGCAAACGATTTCGTTCGGCTCTTGAACTTTGTCCATTGAACTTTAAACTCTACTCACATGCATCATTTTCGTTACGTAGGAAACAAACTTTACTGTGAAGGTGTATCGGTTGAATCGCTCGTTAAAAAATACGGCACGCCGCTCTACATCTATTCGCAACGCACCTTGACTGAACATTTTCAGAAGCTGGATACAGCCCTTGCGCCGCTGGATCATCTCATCTGTTTCGCGATGAAGTCCAATTCCAACCAGGCGGTTCTACGGACGCTGGCAAATTTGGGCGGGGGGTTCGACATCGTCAGCGAAGGGGAATTGCGTCGGGCGATTGCCGCGGGCGCTGATCCGGGCAAATGCGTTTTTGCCGGGGTGGGCAAGACGGAGGAGGAAATTGAGTTTGCCTTGAAGAAGGGGGTTTATTCGTTCAATGCGGAAAGCGAACCGGAATTGCAGCGTATTAATCGCATCGCGGCGCGGATGAAGAAGATCGCGCCGGTGGCGGTGCGCGTGAATCCGAACGTAGATGCGCATACGCACGCGAAGATCACGACGGGGACGTACGAAAATAAATTTGGCATTGCGATTGAGCAAATCGAAGCAGTTTATGCTCGTGCATCGAAGTTGAAGAATTTGCGCCTGCGTGGATTCCAGATGCATATCGGTTCGCAGTTGACCTCGGTGCAACCGTTCGAGCAGGCCGTGAAGAAGGTCATCCCGCTGGTCGAACGCTTGAAGAAAAAACATGGTTTGGAATTTTTCAGCATCGGTGGCGGGTTGGGGATTGTTTATAATCCCGCACTGGAGAGCGGCACGGCTGAATGGTGGCAATCGGCGAAGGCGAAGAGCATTCTCACACCGGCGTTGTATGCCAAGCGGTTGGTGCCGTTGTTGAAGCCGCTGGGATTGCGAATTTTGATGGAACCGGGACGATTCATTTCCGGTAATGCGGGCATTCTCGTGACGCGCATCGAATATGTGAAGCGCACGGGTAAGAAGAACTTTTTAATCGTGGATGCGGCGATGAACGATTTGATTCGTCCGGCATTCTACGAAGCTTATCATGAGATCGTGCCGGTCAGTCGCAAGAACGGAACGCTCATCAGCTCCGATGTGGTCGGGCCGATATGCGAGTCGGGCGATTTCTTTGCGAAA
The DNA here is from genome assembly GCA_028293285.1 of Pedosphaera sp. Lineage (GTDB taxonomy): Bacteria > Verrucomicrobiota > Verrucomicrobiia > Limisphaerales > Pedosphaeraceae > Pedosphaera. Next base: position 7,766 of record JAQGPC010000247.1, on the reverse strand, counting down.
GATCGGCCATTGCCCAAGGTGGGTGAGGGAGATCACTTGGCGCTGTTGAGTGCGGGGGCATATGGCTTTGTGATGTCGTCCAATTACAACACCCGTTCGATGGCGGCGGAAGTTTTGGTAAGTGGCAATAAATCTGCCGTTGTGCGTGAGCGGCAACCGGTGGAAGCAGCGTGGGCTGGAGAAACAGTCGCACCCTGGCAGAAATAGTTCGAGCCGCGGATGCTCGAGTAGATTGTATCGTGATGATTACTCGAGAATGGGCGTGGGATTTTGCGGTGGAATGGGTCGAGGCGTGGAACGCGCACGATCTGGAGCGAATATTGTCGCATTACACGGATGAGTTCGAGATGAGTTCACCGTATATTGCCAAGTTCACGAACGAACCTTCGGGCACGCTCAGGGGGAAGGCGCGCGTGAGGGAATATTGGAAGGTGGCACTGGCGAAGATTCCAGACTTGCACTTTGAGTTGGTGGAGGTATTTACTTCCGGGAACAGCATTGCGATCTATTATCGCGGTGCTTTGGAAAAGCGGGTTGTTGAAACGCTATTCTTTAATGCAGAGGGAAAGGCTTACAAGGCGGTGGCTCATTACAACTCAGTTTAAGGAACGATTATAACTCTATGTGTTGCTTTTCACGTCCGGTTGAATCGGTTAGTTCCACAAAAATTTTTGCGCGCACTGGTGAAGGAAATCGGCAATTTGTGGTTTATAGCATGTCGATACAGGCCAAACATGATTTGGCCATGGTGCTGCCATTGCCGGTGAGGCATGGGACGGGAGAGCACGGAGTGAGCTTTATTAATCTAAAGGAGTATACTGATTTCTTTGATGATCTGGAATCGGGGTTTCCAGTTCCGGTAACTAGGTCACTTTCAGAATCTGACGGGCTCGCGCCGCCTCCCGCATCAATTCTCGAAGTTGTGCAAGTCGGAAATTTTGAGGCCTCTTTCGTTCCGACCGTGAAGGATTTCTCACGGTTGGATGAACGTTTCTGTCTACCGGCAGGCACCTGGAAAAAGCTGCCAGGTTATAAAGATTATGGGTTTGCCGTATTCAAGTTGAAAAAAGGCGATGGCAAAATTCATCCCATGGCATTTTCCTTCCCGCGCCGGGATGTGAACCAGTTATTCTTTCCCACGGTGCATATCCACGATGGGAAGGTGCATCCGAAAGCGGAGTTTGATCATGTGCTCTACTGCCAACCGCGGGAGCATCAGCACCTGTCGTTGCTGCATTGGAAAGAATCGCCTCAGCACGCGCGCAGTTTCATGAAAGTGGACAAGGCCAAGGGGTTGATTGAACCGGACCAGCATTGCTACAAAATGCCATTGAAAGGCGAGTTGCCGAATAAGGATACTTTCATGACTATTCAGTCCTGAGAAGTAGGGTTGGTAGTAGTCAGCGGATGGCGGAGTAAATTATCAGTGACGCGTTTGGTTGTTCCTGTTAAGAGGTTGGTTGTTCCATGACTGACCGAGCCATAACTGTTGCTTCGCATTTCGCATGAAAAGAACACTGATCCTTTCCCTTGGATTGCTTCTCAATTTGGTTACCGTCCGAGCAACCGAGTTTGAGATCAAAAATGCGGACGAGTTTTCGAAGATCGTTTCGACAAACGCGGAGCTAAAGAAGTTGGGCAGCGGAATGAAATTTGTGGAGGGGCCGGTATGGGTTTCGCGCGAGGGAGGCTATTTAATTTTTAGTAATATTCCGGATGAGGAACTGAAGAAGTGGAGCGCTAAAGATGGTCTCACCACGTTTCGCACCAACAATCATGGCATCAATGGCAATTGCCTGGATCGACAAGGGAGATTGCTCTCCTGCGTACATGAGGCACGCCGGGTGTCGCTGACGGAAAAGGATGGCACCGTAAGAACGGTGGTGGATCAATTCGAGGGGAAGAAATTCAATTCGCCGAATGATGTGGTGGTGAAATCGGACGGGACGATTTGGTTCACGGACCCGGATTATGGTTTGGGTAAAAAGACGAGGGAAGTGGAGGGGAATTATGTGTATCGATTGGATCCCAAGGCCAAAAAAATTTCCGTGGTGGAGAAGGATTTGGCGGAACCGAATGGTCTCTGTTTTTCGCCGGATGAAAAGCGGCTTTATATCGCCGACTCGGGCAAGCCGCATTTGATTCGTGTTTATGATGTGCAGAAGGATGGCGCGTTGAGCAATGATCGCGTGTTTTGCGTGATTGATAAGGGGGTGCCGGATGGCATTCGTTGTGATGCGGAAGGGCGGGTTTTTTCCAGTGCAGAAGATGGAGTGCAGATTTTTAATTCTAAAGGCGAATTGATTGGGAAGATCCTTGTGCCGGAACCGCCGGCGAATCTTTGCTTCGGCGGTGACGATGGGAAGACACTTTTTATTACGGCGCGAACTTCGCTTTATGCAATTCCGGTTTTGGTGAAGGGCGCAAAGTAGTTGCTGTATTGGGGTTAAAGGTGCAAGGAAATCAGAAGCCGCGATCCGGGTTTTGGCGGCGTGTTTCTAAACTAAAAAGAGCGTTAAAAAAGCGTGCCTTGCCGGATTGGTTTGATTATTTTGGAGAGGTATTTCCAACTGCGCCCATTTCGAGATACAGATGGGCGGAACATTGAATCAATAAACCAGAATAAAATTATGTCAGAAAAAATTGGATTCGTTGGGGTGGGACGCATGGGCAGCAACATGGCGCGTCGTCTCAAGGAGCAGGGCTACCAGGTTTCTGCGGTGTATGACGTGAATACCGCTGGCGCGCAGGCGCTGGCCCAGGAATTAGGTTGTGAAGCATGCACCGAACTGAAACAGGTCACGAAGCTTTCGGATGTGATCATCACGGTGGTCACGGATGACAATGCCATGAAGAAGATTTTTGGCGGCGGTCTGCTCAGCCGCTCGAAGGGTAAGTTGTTCATCAATTGCGCGACGGTGTCGCCCGAAATGCATGTGAAGATTGAAGAGAAGGCTGAAAAGGCCGGCGCGCAATCGCTCGAAGCTTGCATGGCTTCCAGCATTACCCAGGCGCGTGAAGGGACGCTGTATTTGATGTGCGGCGGCAAGCAGGAAGTTTTTGATCGCGCCAAACCGATTTTGGAAAAACTGAGTGCGTCACTTCGTTACATCGGTGGGGCGGGCAAGGCCGCGCAGGTCAAGGCGCTCGTCAACATGGTGATGAATATCAACACTGCGGGACTCGCTGAAGGGCTGGGGCTTGGCGCTGCACTAGGACTGGATCTGCCAACGTTGCGCGAAGTTTTCTCACAGACGGGTGCGAATTCCCGCGTGTTGCAGACGGACGGTGAAGACATGGAGAAGCGCGATCATAGCTGCTTCTTCTCCGCGTCGCACGCTGCGAAGGATTCTGGTATTGCGCTCAAGCTGGCGAAAGGCCAAGGGCTTAATCTCCCGCTGGCGACTGCCACGAAGAAACAATACGACAAAATGACCGCTGAAGGTTTGGGCGAACTGGACAAGTCTGGTATTGCCGAACTGACCTTCAAAGGCCGGCATTTGCACAAATAATTCTATTTATCTGCGGGCGGTTGGGATTGTCAGCCGTCCGCATTTTCGTAAATGAGGATTATGGTTTTTGGTTTATTGAACCGGCAATCCAAGCAGGGAGAAGTTAGTGGTATGCTCGCCCTCATCCCGGCCTTCTCCCCCGGGAGAAGGAGAAAAGGTCTACCGTTTGCTAAATACAATATGGTCGATTGCAATTTACCGATTGCCGTTGTGATGTTGGAATGAAGCCGAATCCGCCAATTCTTCGACGCATCATCAATCTTTGGACGTTGGTGGAGTATCCATCGAAAAAGAAGGAGTGGTCATTGGAGCGGAAACTGCGCGCGGTGAAGGCAGCAGGATTTGATGGGTTCACGACTCTACTCACGCCGGAACACAAAAAACTCGGTGAGAAGTATGACTTGATTCGCGTCGGTTATTTTTCGTCGGGCAACCCGGAAGAATTCGAAAAGCTGTTGAAACAGAATAAGGATGGTGGCGCCCAGCACATCAACGTTCAATTAGCGGATCATGACACACCGACAAAGATAGCGGTTCAATTGGCCAAGAAGTTGATGGCAGAGGGGAAGAGGTTGGGCGTGGAACCGGCGATTGAAGTGCATCGCGATACTTGCACGGAAACGCCGGAGAAGACTTATGCGCTGGCTGAAGGATATGAACGAGCCACAAGGCAGTTGCTGCCGATGACGTGGGACCATTCGCACTTGGCCATCGTCAAACATCTATTGCCGCCTTATTGGGATCGCTTGAATGTCCGGCCTGATTTGATCCAGCGAGCGCAACAATTTCATTTTCGCCCGTTCAACGGGCATCATTGTCAGGTGCCGGTGACGGATGGTCGGGGCAAGTTGACGCCCGAGGTTTTGGATTATTTGCCGTTCGTGGACAAGGTAATGGAGACGTGGCTGGCGACGGCTAATCCCGGTCGCGAAATGTTTGTGGTGCCGGAGATGGGACCGTTCTGGCTGGGATACAACTTGCATTCCCTTCCCAATAGTTGGGAAGATGCTAAAGTTTTGCGTGGTGAAATTGAGAAATGCTGGCGGCGGGCCATCAAGAAATGGAAGCCGAAGACAAATGATTAACCTGTAATATGTCCTCGCATAAAATAGAGAAAGATTGGAAGGCCAAGTTGAAATCGGCCGTTCCGTTCGGAATTGGCCAGGCCAAGCCGAAGCATTTTCGAGACATGATTGGGATCATTTGGAAAAACCGGGACAATCTTCCCTATGCCTACAAGGTATTGAGTCGCGGGGTTTGTGATGGCTGTGCGCTGGGAGTTGCGGGGTTCCACGATTGGACAATCAAGGGTGTTCATCTTTGCATGACGCGGTTGAATTTGCTGCGATTGAACACCATGCCGGCGTTGGATGTGAAGTTGCTGGAGGATGTGGCAAATCTGGAAAAACTCGACAACGCGCAACTGCGGGAGTTGGGACGGTTGCCATATCCGATGGTGCGCGAGAAGTCGGCCAAGGGCTTCAAACGCATTTCCTGGGACGAGGCGTATGCGCGGATCGGGAAGAAGATTCGTGCGACCGACCCGAAGCGTTGGGCGATGTTTGTGACCTCGCGCGGGGTGACGAATGAGATTTATTACATGGCCCAGAAATCGGCGCGATTTCTGGGCACGAACAATGTGGATAATGCGGCGCGGTTGTGTCATGCGCCCTCGACGGCGGCGATGAAAACCGCAGTGGGCGTGGCGGCGACAACCTGCAGCTATAAGGATTGGTACGGGACGGATTTGATTATTTTCTTTGGCGCGAACCCGGCGAACGACCAGCCGGTCACCACCAAATATTTGCACGAAGCCAAGCTGCTCGGCACCAAGGTGATCATGGTGAATCCGTATTTGGAGCCAGGCATGAAGCGGTATTGGGTGCCGTCCACGATGAGCAGCGCGGTGTTTGGGACGGATATTGCGGATTATTGGTTTCCAGTATCGCAGGGTGGGGACATCGCTTTCATTTATGGCGTGCTGAAGGTTATTTTTGCGAATGGCTGGCAGGATGATAATTTTGTCAAGAATTTCGCGGTTGGGTTTGAGGAGTTGAAGCAGCAAACGGAAGCGTTGGACTGGGCGACGCTGGAAAAGCAGGCGGGGTTGGATCGCGCGGCCATGGAGGAATTTGCGGAGTTGATTCATCAGGCCAAGAACGCGGTGCTGGTTTGGAGCATGGGGATTACTCAGCATGTCTTCGGCGCGAATGCGGTGCAGATGGTGCTGAATTTGGGATTGGTCAAAGGATATGTGGGGCGCGACAAATGCGGGTTGATGCCGATTCGGGGTCATTCCTCGGTACAAGGCGGCGCGGAAATGGGGGCGTATGCCACGGCACTGCCCGGCGGTAAGCCAGTCAATGCTGAGAATGCCAGGAAACTTTCGGCGGAGTATGGTTTTGAAGTGCCGGATTGGGTGGGGTTGACGACGACAGAGATGGTGGAAGCTTGTGCGCGTGGAGAAATGGATTTGCTGTACTGTCTCGGTGGCAATTTCCTGCGGACGCTGCCTGATCCTAATTATGTGCGGAAGGCGCTGGCAAATGTGCCGATGCGGGTGCATCAGGATATTATTTTGACGGACCAGATGTTTATTGAGGCGAAGGAGGAAGTGATTCTCCTGCCCGCCAAGACGCGTTACGAACAGGATGATGGTGGCACCGAGACGATTACCGAGCGCCGGATTGTGTTCACGCCGGAGATTCCGCGACAGGTTGGCGAGGCGAGGGCTGAGTGGAAGATTTTACGCGAGTTGGCGACGGCGGTATTCCCCGAGAAGGCGCATTTGATGGGGTGCGAGACGGGTTGGAAGATGCGCGAGGAAATTGCGCGGGTGGTGCCGTTCTACGATGGGTTTCAGAAGTTAGACAAAACCGGAGATGCCTTTCAATATGGCGGGCCGCATCTGTGCGCGGATTGGAAATTTCATACGCCGGATGGCAAGGCACATTTCCGTCCAGTGCCATTGCCGGATTTGAATCGCAAGAAAGGCGAGTTCAAGGTCAGCACGCGGCGAGGAAAACAATTTAACACGCTGATCTACGCGGAAGTGGACCCGCTCAATGGGGCGCAACGTGATGCCATCCTGATGAACCCGGATGATGCGGCGGATCTGCATTTGGTACATGAGGATTATGTGCTGCTGCGGAATGATCTCGGGGATTACAAGGGCCATATATTTTTGGCGCCGATTGCGCGTGGGAATTTGCAGGTGCATTGGCCGGAGGGAAACGTGATTGTGAAGCGTGGAGTTGTTGATCCGGCGGGGATGGTGCCGGATTACAATGCCTGGGTGAAGGTGGAGAGAGTGGAAAAGTAGAGTGGGACTGTGTGATAATGAGCCTGCCGCCGAATGGTGAACGGAGCGCGCCTGAAACCGTGACGAGCGAAATCGTGCGGTGGAAGCAAGGTGCTGCGCCGACGCGCGAAGCGGATCATCTTGCGAAAGAGGAGCCGTTGGAAATTCGGGTGCGGGGGCAGAGTGTGGCAATCACGATGCGGACGCCGGGACATGATGAGGAATTGGCGGCCGGGTTTCTGTTGACGGAAGGGATGATTCATAAGCGGGCGGACGTAACAGCGATCAATTATTGTCAGCAGGGGGAAGCGGCAAATTATGAGAATACGCTGAATGTATTTCTCGCGCCGCATGTGGAAGTGGATCTGGAGCGGTTGACGCGGCATGTGTTTGCGTCGTCGAGTTGCGGGTTATGCGGCAAGGCGTCTATTGAATCAGTGCATCAACATTTTGCTCCGGTGGAATCGACGGTGAGGGTCGCACCTGAAGTGATTCTGCAAATGCCGGAGCAGTTGCGTGCGGCGCAGGAGACATTTGCCAAGACGGGTGGGTTGCATGCGGCGGCAATTTTTGATGCACAGGGGAAATTACTGGTGTTGCGCGAGGATGTGGGGCGGCACAATGCGGTGGACAAGGTGGTTGGGTATTGCTTCCTGGAAAATGTATTGCCCCTGGAGGCGCATGTGTTGCTGGTGAGCGGGCGGGCATCGTTTGAGATCATGCAGAAGGCGCTGGCGGCGCGAATTGCCATTGTGTGCGCGGTGTCGGCACCGTCGAGCCTGGCGGTTGAGTTTGCGCAGGAGAGCGGGCAGACGATGATTGGGTTTTTGCGGGGGCAGACGATGAATATTTATGCGCATGCGGAGAGGGTTGTGGGCGGGGTGGATACTGGAGTGATGGAGTGATGGAGTGATGGAGTGATGGAGTGATGGAGTGATGGAGTGATGGAGTGA
>JAQGPC010000246.1 GCA_028293285.1 Pedosphaera sp. | reverse complement strand
GCCGGAATGAACTGCTCGATTTATCCAGCCGGAACAGACTGCTCTCTATTCCTGTTAATGCCAAATCCGCGCGAATTATCCAGGTTTCGGACGAGTTAAGCGAACAAGTCTACCGATTGTTGGTGGAAGAAAAGAAGTCATTTAGTTTTCTTCCCGGCAGGCATGTGCAAGCAGAGCCAGATGCCAATCATCCACCGATAGACGACGAGGAAGTCGGACTGCCACAACCGGATGATGAACAAGATTCAACCTCGGGTCTTGCCAAAAGACATATTGACTGTCGATTGCAAACCGCGCTCTCGCCCGATGGAATTCAGCGACGGCTCCTTGATTTATATCACGATGCGAGAACGATGATTGAGGAACAAGGCGTTAATATCCTGTATCTTGCTTTAGGACATCTAAAATGGTTTGAAGCTGATCAATCTGACACGCCGCGTTTTGCTCCTCTTATCCTTGTTCCGGTTGAGTTAAGTCGAAAGACCGCCTCAGAGCGTTTTTTGCTCAAATGGACGGAAGAGGATATTCAGGAAAATCTTTCGCTCCGTGCCAAATTGAAACATGATTTTGGAATCGAACTCCCGGTCTTTCCTGATGAAGAAAACTTTAATCCCGCCAGGTATTTTGAAGCTGTCGCCAGGACTTTGGTTGGCGCAAAAAATTGGGAAGTCATCTCGAATGCCATCACTCTTGGGTTTTTCTCCTTCGCGAAATTTCTCATGTATCGCGATCTTGATGCAAAAAACTGGCCGACTGTTGACCAATTGCTGAAGCAGCAATTCATCCCGGGTCTGCTTCAAGACGGATTTCCGCAATCTGAATCTTTCCTGCCAGACGACACACATCTCGACGAAGTCATACCTGCCTCGAAACTCGATCATGTAGTAGATGCGGACGGAACACAGACGCTCGCATTAGAAGCGGTGCGACAGGGGCGAAGTTTGGTGATTCAGGGCCCACCAGGCACGGGCAAAAGCCAATCTATTACCAACATCATTGCGAATGCTGTTTTGGACGGCAAAAAGGTTTTGTTCGTCGCCGAAAAGCTTGCTGCGCTCGAAGTGGTCAAACGCAGGTTGGAACGAGAAGGTTTGGGCGCACTTTGCCTTGAACTGCATAGCAACAAGTCAAACAAGCGTGCCGTCATTGAAGAAATTGGAAGAACATGGAAACTTGGCCGCCCCAAACCGTCTGATTTGGAAAGTTTGGTTTCGAAACTTGAGCAAAAGCGCGGCATATTAAACAAGCACGCTGCGGCACTCCATGAGAAGTATCCTCCGAGCGGCTTAACCCCCTTCGGGGTCATCGGGCATTTAAGCGTGCTCGGGGAACGTGGTTTGGAAGCTAACGAAGTCACTTTCTCTGGTTCGGAAAATTGGACCGCCGACCAGCGCCGAGACAACCGCAAATTGATTGAGGAATTATCTGAGCGCATTGACCAGATTGGGTTGCCTTCACATCATGCTTGGCGAGGCGTATGCCGGGAAACAGTGTTAAGTATTGACTTGGATCCCTTGCTGAAGCAAATCCGCTCCGCTGCCACAGCGCTTCGTGAGTTGCAGGATACGACGATTTCTTTGGCAGCGGCCCTTGCACAGCCCGCTCCTTCCACGCTTGCCGGAGCCGCAGAACAGCACATTATCGCGCATTACGTAGCGGAAGCTCCTGAACTCGATAAACAGGCACTTTGTAATAGTGTGTGGAGCGCCGGGCTTGAGGGATTGCGCGACCTTATCGCCGAGGGGAGAAAATTCGCAATGGCTTTTGACCAAGTGCATCTCCAGGTGATCGAAACAGTTTGGGAAAAGGATCTTTCTGATTGCCGCAGTCAGATCGCGGCCCATGGACAATCTTTATTTCGGATTTTTAATGGAAAATATCGAAATGCTATTGCAGAAATTCGAGGTGTATTAACGAAAGAACTTCCCAAGCAATATTCCGAACGGCTCAAGCTTCTTGACAGTGTTATTTCAGGCCAACAGGCATGGAAAAAAATTCGCGCGGGCGATGCTGCCGGACGAGAAGCATTTGGTTCATTATGGCGAACTGAAAAATCCGATTGGCGAAGACTCGATACCGTGCTTGATTGGGTTGCACGCCAAAATGAAGCAGGATTGGGGACAAGTTTCCGACAAATGTTCTCAAGTATTGACGACCAAGCCTGCGTGGCAAAACTGGTCGAACAACTTGCGAATCGCATTTCAGCGGCAAATGGAATTCTGGCCACACTTACCAAGGAGCTTTCCCTTGATTATAAGGTTGCATTTGGAGTGGAGGATTCAAACCAAGCGGCGATTTCGGACCTGATTGATCGGTGCAGCCGATGGCTTGAAACTCCGGAGGAATTGTCGCGATGGAATAATTACTTTATTAGAATGCGTGCAGCCCGCAACCAAGGCATGTCAGGTCTCATTGCCCTGTTAGAGACGGGCAGTATTCCAACCAAATCTGCGGCTCGTGCCTTTGACAAGGTCTATTTCAGCCAACTACTTCGTGAGATGGTGCGCAAAAAGCCAGAGTTGGCTCAATTTGACGGCACTCTCCATGAAAAGCATGTCGCTGAATTCAAGCAGCTTGATCAAGAGCGATTAGCGCTCGCAAAATATCGCACCTTAGTTGCTCATTACGAGAGGATGCCTCAAGTCAATGCCGGGATTGGTGCCGCTGGTATTGTAAAGAGTGAGATGGAGAGAAAGCGAGGCCACCGAACAGTGCGGAAATTATTAAGGGATGCCGGGTCAGTAGTGCACTTGATCAAACCGGTATTCATGATGAGTCCGTTATCGGTCGCCCAGTTCCTTGAGCCAGGGGCCGTGGAATTTGATTTGCTGGTTATTGATGAAGCGAGCCAGATTCAGCCAGTCGATGCCTTTGGCGCGATTGCCCGTTGTAAACAAATCGTCGTCGTGGGAGACAGCAAACAGCTTCCCCCAACCCGTTTCTTTAGCCGTCTTACTTCCAATGGCGATGTTTCAGAAGAAGATGAATCTGAGACAGCTTCGACCGCACGGGTTCAAGACATTGAAAGTATTCTTGGTCTTTGCCGCGCGCGGGGATTGCCAGAAAAAATGTTGCGCTGGCATTATCGAAGTCGGCACCACTCGCTCATCGCAGTTTCCAATCATGAGTTTTACGACAATAAGTTATTTATTGTTCCCAGCCCTTTTTCAGCAGCTTCCGAGCTTGGACTGAAGTTTAACCACGTTGCGAACGGAGTGTTCGACAGCGGGGCATCTGGAACAAATCGTATCGAAGCAAAAGCCGTATGCGATGCGATTATTAAGCATGCTAAAACCAATCCGAAAATGAGTCTTGGAGTTGCCGCTTTTTCCGTGCGCCAGAGACAAGCGATCCTTGATGAGCTCGAATTGCTTCGTCGCGAAAATCCTGAGACAGAGGCTTTCTTTTCCGGCCACCCCACGGAACCGTTTTTTGTGAAGAATCTCGAAAATGTGCAGGGAGATGAGCGTGATGTTATTTTCATTTCAGTGGGATACGGCAAAGATGCCCATGGCTATTTGGCTATGCGGTTTGGGCCTTTAGGTTCAGACGGTGGTGAACGGCGGCTAAATGTGCTTATCTCTCGCGCTAAAAAATGTTGTGAGGTCTTTTCATCAATTACGGCTGATGACATTGATTTGCAACGCGCCGCCGGTCGGGGGGTTGCCTCATTAAAAACATTCCTTTCTTTTGCTCAAACTGGACGCCTCGCCGTTGCGACAGTAACCGGACGCGAAGAAGATTCTCCTTTTGAGGAGGCAGTTCGTCGTGCTGTGGAATCTTTGGGTTACGAAGTTCATCCTCAGGTGGGCATCGCAGGTTTTTTCATCGATCTTGCGGTGTTGGACAAAGAACAAAATGGCCGCTATTTGCTCGGTATTGAATGCGACGGGGCAGCCTACCATTCCTCACGCTCCGCGCGCGATCGCGACCGCCTCCGCCAGGGCGTCCTTGAAGACCATGGTTGGCTCATTCACCGAATCTGGAGCACGGATTGGTTTCAACGTCCCACCGAGCAACTGCGCAAAGTCGCTGAAGCGATAGAACGATCAAAGCTTATCTTAAAAGAGGCTGCTGCCAGTGCAATGGAAGCCGCACGGGAAAGCAGGGTAAATGAAATCGAAGAAATTATTGTTGAAAGGGAACAACCCCTCGCTTCATCTGGAAACCAACTGGTCGCATCGACAATCTCCTATGTCCAGGCGCACTTTGACGTTCCCATCCGCACCGAACCTCATGAACTTCCCCCCAAAGATCTCAGTGCAATTCTTCTTCGAATTGTGGAGTGTGAAGGTCCTATCCATGAAGAGGAACTCGTCAATCGGGTGCGAGACTTATGGGGATTCGCGCGCGCTGGCACACGCATTCATGATACAGTCGCCAAGGGTGTAAGATCCTTGTTAGTGACAAAGCGTTGCCGGCGCGAAGATGGTTTTCTTGCAATTCCAGAAGCTCCACTTTCAGTTCGCAATCGAGAATCGGCTTCTGCTGATCTCCGCAAACCAGACATGTTGCCACCGAGTGAAATTCGTGCAGCAATCTTATTAATTATTAGTGTCGCACACGGTGCAGCCAAGAATGAAATTCCAACAGCAGTAGCACGAATGTTTGGCTTCAGGACCACAAGCGCGGCCCTGCGCACATTAATCGAAGGGCAAATGAATAAACTGCTTCGACAAGGTGCCGTTTTGGAAGTGAATGGGCTGCTCAAGAAGTTAGAAAACTCAAAAGTCTAACTTAAAAAAGGTTTATTATACGACGGCAAACTGCTTGTGTATTCGCGGGGCCATTCCAATCCGTGTTAATCGGTGTCCATCCGTGGTTTAAAAATCAATTTCGCTCTTCTCTTATCGCTTGTCGCCCTGACAATTTGAAAACATACTCTTTACCTTTCCTCCTCACCGCCATAATCCTGTTGCTCACGCTTACCACCGGTTGCGTCAGCGAATATGCCGCCAGACGCATCGTTGCCGCCCCTAACCACGAGCGCCCCTACCCGAACAACAACTATCTGAATATTTTCGTACCTAAAGGAACCAAAAGCCCTTTCACCACCAGGATAATCCCCGTCGGTCCGCCCGAAGCCAAAATCAAAATCGCCGAACTGCCGCCCGGCGATTACCAATTAAAATTCAAAACAGAAACCGGTCGCACCCGGACTGGAAAACGGTATCTCAATATGAATTCCGTAACCAATGTTGCCTCCTTCACGCCCGTCCAAGAACCCGCCACCATTGTCATTCTTCACTCCTACCTGACCTGCAAGGAAACCATGACCCCATGGGCTTACATCCTTGCCGAAGCCGGCTATCGCGTCATCCTTCTTGACCTGCGCGGACACGGCCAGTCCACGGGTTCTCAAGTCACCTTCGGCAAATATGAAACCATCGACCTTGCCCAAATTCTCGATTCCCTCATTGCACAACATCTCTGCGATGACAAAGTCGGCGTTCTCGGATTCTCCTATGGTGCCACCCTCGCATTGCACTGGGCCGCCCGCGATCCTCGCATCCAAACCGTTGTGGCCATCGCCCCGTACAATCATCCCGACGAAGCCATCGAACGACTCACTCGGGAATTCAAAATGCCCATTAGCCGCAAAACCGCCCGTAAAGCCCTTGATCTCGCCTCTGCAAAACTCGATATCAACTGGTCCGATTGGTCTGGCGAAAAATCCATCTGTCAGATCAAGCATCCTGTACTCCTCATCGGCGGCGGCAAGGATACCATCAGCCGCCCCGACGACCTTACCACCCTTAAACAAGCCGCTTGCGCTGGCACCGAAACTCTTCAACTCCCTAAAGCCGATCATCTTGCCATCGGATTTTGGTTTCAGGAACTCGATCAACCCGTTCGCGCCTGGTTTCACCACCATCTTTCCGCCCCCTGCGATCCCAAACCCTGAACCAGCCATTCAACTGGTTATCTTTACAGCCTTTACATTTTCGCCGGCTCTTTTTAATCCGTGCATCCGTCCGTGGCAGGCTTTATATGCGTGCCTGCTTCTCTCAATTCTCTATCTTCGCGCTTTATTCGCTTCCATCTGCGGTTTCCGTTTTTGCAGTTTCACATTCGTGGTCATTTTTTGCCGCCCGCCTCTGGAAAATACCCCATTTCCGTTTAGAATATTACTAGGATGCAGTGCGTCCAACGTATAGGGGCTCAGAAGGCGGACTTCCGGATGACTTCGTAGATTTTATGTCAACCACTTACCATCTAACGTTATGAAAACCTGGTTTAAACGCCTTTCCTTTGCCGTCGGTCTTTCGGGCTGTCTTCTGTTGAGTACCTGGGCTGAGCCACCCCGACCCACCAGTGAAGAAGCCGCTATTCAGGCCATCCAGCAAGCTCCTGATCCTTCGGCAGTTGTGGCAGCCTATGGCAATGGCATCGCCATCAATCGCAACGATCCCAAGCTTCACGCTGCTTACGTCAATCGTATGGTTGACCTTGGCTTGCCCGAACTTGCCTATCATCAAGCCGAACTGCTGACCACCCTTGATCCCAGTAACGGCCTTGCCTACGGCGTCGTCGCTTATGTCAACGCCCGTCGCGGCCAAATGGTGGATGCCATTTCCGCCATCAATGTTGCGGCTCCGTTGGTGCCGGATAATCGGTTCATTCAGCGCACTGCCGGTGAGATCCTCGCGTGGTATGATTTGAAGGCCGACAAAACTACCATTCCAAATATGGCCAAGGATGGCCTCGCGCGGGTTCGTGATACCGTGGGCCAATCCATTGCTTTTACCCAGGCCTACGACACCGCCACAAAAGCCTATCAGGCCCAAGCCAGCAGCGTCATTCAGGAACAACCGACCGGCATAGCCCCCGCACAAACCCAGGTGCAACCACAGTCATCAACTACGGTCACTACTGATGCTTACGCAGGTTCTGCCATGGAAGCCCCTCTCACTCCGTCGCCTTACTCCTCCAGCTACTACCCCAATTACTATTCCGATTACGCCTACGATTGGGGTCCAGGCTGGGTTCAACCCGCGCCTTGGTGGTGGTGGCAGCCTGCCGGATATTTTGCCGGATTCAGCTTTTTCCCGTTCTCCACCACGTTCCTCTTCGATAACGACGATTTCTTTTTCCATAACCGTCACTTCTTCCATGGCCGTGATCGAGATGATCGCTTCTTCCATGGGAACCGCGACTTCCGCTTCGACCGGGATAATCGCTTCGCCCACGGCAACCGCGATTTCCGTCATGATGGATTTTTCAACCACAATGACCGATCAGTCTGGCACCAAAATGGTGGAGGTAGGAATGCCTTCTTCGGAACACCCGCCCGGCCAAACCATTTGATGGCGCAAAATATGCGCAATAATAACTTCCGCAGCTTTTCGCCCGCCGGAACCATCAATCAAGGCACTTTGCGGACCGGTCGCGATCTGCGCGGTGCAACTGCCTTGGCCACGCGCCCGAACACATTTTCCACCTGGCCAAACACATCCGCAAATCGCTTTAATAATCGAAGCGGTATAACCACCTGGTCGCAGCCCATGAACGGTCGCACGGCCACTCGCAATTTCACAGGGATCCCTAATCAACAAAATTCCGCCCTTGTGGGGCGGGGCAATGGGATGGGGGTTCGACCCATGAACGTCCATCCCTCACCCCGCACATTTTCAAATATCCCGGGCCAGCAAGCTTCTGGATTTGCCGGACGCCCTGGTGGCTTTGGTGGAATGAACGTTCGTTCCGCGCCCGGCTTTTCCGCCCCCGTTCATTCGGCTCCAGGCTTTGCTGGACGGCCCGGTGGCGGTGGTGGATTTCATGGCGGCAGCATGGGCGGTGTAGGTGGATTCCAAGGCGGCGGCCACGGTGGTGGTGGTGGTGGTGGAGGTGGTCACGGCGGTGGCGGTGGCGGTGGTCACGGCGGCGGCGGCGGCGGTGGACATCGTTAAACAAATTCAACTTGGTAGAAAAGGCCGATCTTCATAATAGGTCGGCCTTCTTCTTTTTCCATTCCTCTTGCGTAGCAGCCGACGTAAGGAGGCTCTAATTACTGTGCCCGAAACCTCGATTCGCCGATTCAAATCCTTCTTCATTCGACATTCGCAATTTCCCCGGTTCGCCTTTTGGTCTTTTGCGATGTATAATCATTAATGAAACAACGAGCACAATCAGCCCAATCAACCAGATCCAACAAAAAATCTCCTGCGGCAATTGGCAGAAGTAAAAAAGTTCTTCCCCAGGCAACCCGCAGCAAAAAGAAACCTTTGGACATGCGCGAGTATCCCGCCGCCCGCGATACACGCGGCTCAGCCAGCCGACAGGAAATTCGGCGGAGCACTCCCCACGTGACCGCCCCTCGTCAATCACAACGTCCTGCCGAACGCAGCGGCCAAAAACGCTCCCGCCGCTCTTGAACGAATTAACGTTCTTCGCATCTTGTTAAGATGCCTCCTCCGCGAATACGGCTATAAGCTTGCGCCCCTTTGTTCGGAGTCCAAGCTTTGGCTTGTTCCACGTTACGACGAGAACAAACTTTCCTCCACCGTCCGCAGTCCCCGCCAAATCGTTCCGCAGTGAGGAAGAGCTTTGCCCGACTTATTTTTTACGTGCGGCAGAACCTGATGATCGCACTCCGCTCGGCGGCTTGTGATGTCGTCCCCGCCGCAGCTTTCGTGGCCCCAGCCTTGGTTTCGGTATGATGGGAATAAACGGCGCTTCCAACTCCCGATGCATCACCGCCCTTGGATTCGTCCGTCGTCCGTGCGGCGAACTCTCTCCGCGCATCTCCATTTTCACCGCCATATCAATCTTATGCACCTCCGCCTTGCGCGACTTCGCCAATCTCATTTTCTTGGCCATAACAGCTCCTTCCACTATCCCCCTAATCCCTCCGCAACCCGAACGCAACCCGTTAAGGTTGTTTTTTATCAGGTTGAGCCGCAGGCGGCGGCGTTGGTGGAGCAGGGCTGTTTGATCCGCTCGCGGACGGCCCATGGCCGGCTCCCTTTTCTGTTCCCTCAAGTCCATGACCGGCTCCACCTATGGCCATCGGTGGCACCCCGTAATACGCGTAAATTCTTTGGGTGAATTGAGGATCATTAAAATTTCCCAACTGCTTGTCATTCACCGTCGGCGCGGAATTGAAAACCTCCTTCGAGAGCTTCACCCTCACATCCTTTTCATTCGATCCGCCCCCGGAGCTTATCAACTGCCATGGCACGGGTGCCATGCCTTTGCGCCCAAGATCCACCAAAACAAAAGTTTCGCCACTTTGCGGGTTGAACACGATATCTTTAACCACACCAATCTCACTGCCATCTGCAGACTTGACCCGTTTTTTGATCAAGTTCGACGCCTCAAAAGATTGTTGTGGTGCGCCTTCAGTTCTAGGCGGCTGTTGTTGAGCAAACAATGGCTGAGTAAAAACTGAAATGGCAACGCCGTATGCCATCAATTGAATTGGAATTTTCATAATATCTCCTGGTTTGATGGAGCGGCTGCAAGTATCACCTGCACGTCGAAACACTCCTCCTTGAAACGTTCCTTCAGTCCCAACGAAATCAATGGGGATTCAACCTGATAACAAACGACTCGTTCATTACGAAGCCGTCGGGTTTACCTCGCCCACGCAGGAGCGGGCGCCACAAACTCCATCCGCTTCCCACTCAACGGATGCACAAACCCAATCTTCCACGCATGTAAACATAAGGGCGCGTCACCCATCCCCAACGTCTGCGTCTCACCCAGCATTTTTTCGGGCAAATAAACTGCGTCGCCGCACACCGGCAAATCCATCTGCCAAAGATGCACGCGAATCTGGTTCGTCCGCCCCGTCAATGGCCGTGCCTCCAACAAGGTCGTGCCATCCACGTTTCGTCGCAGCACGCGAAACTCCGTTCGCGCGGGCAACCCGGCTTCCATGTCCACCTCGCGCGATCCCACCTCGCCCGGTTCCGCGCTGATTGGTGCATCACAACTAAAACTCTCCTCCTTTGGTGAACCCTGCACGCGCACCAAATAAACCTTCTCTACTCCGTCACGTTCGAACTGTGGTTGTAATCGCGACGCAAAATGCCGCGTGCGCGTGACCAAAACCACCCCGGTCGTGTTCGCGTCTAATCGATGTGCCGCCCGTGGTTTCTGCGGGTGATAAACTCTGTGTAAAATATATTCGAGCGTGTTGCGATTGAACCGTCCACCCGCATGCATTGGCAACGGTGCTGGTTTGTTCAATACAATCAACGCTTCATCCTCGTGCAGAATCTGAATGTTTCCATTCACCTCCGGTTCCACGATGTCCGGCAACTTGCGCAGGTACCGTTCTCCCGTGTGCACCTGTTGCGATTCAGCCACAGCCTGCCGCTCATTATTTACCAGTAATCTTTGTGCAACCAATCTCACCCATTCTTCACGCGGGATGTGCGGTAGAATGTTGTTCAGAAAATCGAGCAACGGCATCCCCTCGCAATGGCTGGGAACATTGATTGGTCGGAAATTGTCATACGGCTGGCTCCCCGGTAACGGCGTCACCACGCTCCGAATTGCTTCCTGCCTTTGCGCCAGATTGACTGCCTGTTGCTCCTCGCTTGTTTTGAAGCAATACGGACATGATTGCCCGACCACGAAACGATCATCCTGTTGGTCTTCTTTGTTCAACGGAGTCAGGCATTGAAAACATTGCGTCGAATCTGTCTCATGCAAACTCGGGTCCACCCCCACCCGCTGATCAAACACAAAACATTCCCCTTGATAATGCGTCCCGCCGCATTCCTCGAAATATTTGAGAATGCCCCCATCGAGTTGAAAAACATTCTTGAACCCTTCCCGCTCCATGAACGGCCCCGCCTTTTCACACCGGATGCCGCCCGTGCAAAACATGACAATGGGCTGCTCCTTCATCTCTGCCGGCAACTTTCCCACCGCAGCCGGAAACTCGCGGAAGTTATCAATCCCCACCGCCAGAGCATTCTTAAACGTCCCCAATTTCACTTCGTAATCATTACGCGTATCCAGCAATGTCACCGGACGACCTTCATCCAGCCATTGCTTCAACATCTTGGCGGGAAGCTTCGGAGAAGTTCGCTGTGCTGGATCAATCCCCGGTACTCCGAATGCAATAATCTCTTTCTTAATCCGCACCAGCATCCGGTTGAACGGCTGATGATCACTCTCGCTTACCTTCGGTGCCAATTCCGCCAATCCTGGAATATTCCTCAATTCCGCAAGTAACAATTCCACCTTCTCCGGTGCGCCCGCGACAAACAAATTAATTCCCTCTGTGCTCAGCAGGATTGTCCCCTTCAAATTCCATTCCTTGCACAAGCCCACCAACCTCGACCGAAGCGATTTCAGCTCCGTCAACGTGGCAAACTTGTAAGCGGCAATGTTACTAAACTTTGGCATCTAAAAAGGACTGCATAATAGTCACAAGTTTGACCTGATGCCAGCCCCTGTTAACCAAATGTTTGGCCGTGTTGCAGCTGGCAGTCTTATAATTGTTGCTTGATTACTTCCGCTTCTCTTGACTCCACTACATTTAGTGTGTTATGAAACACTTACCACTATTACCAGTGGCACGGTTTCTCCTATGCGTTGCCCGAAATGTGGCTGTCAGGACGATAAAGTCATTGATTCTCGCGCCTCCCGCGAGGGCGCAACCATCCGCCGACGCCGCGAATGCATCGGCTGCGGACATCGCTTTACGACTTACGAAGAGATTGAGCGTGATGACCTTATGGTCATCAAACGCGATGGCCGCCGCGAGGAATTTTCCCGCGAGAAGTTGCATTCCGGTTTAAAGAAAGCTTTTCAAAAACGTCCTGTCAGCCCGGAAGTCATCGAAAACCTATTGGAGAAAATCGTTAACGAGATCACCAATAAGTATGAGCGTGAGGTTCCCGGCTCGGTGATTGGAGAACTGGTCATGGCTGGGCTTAGGGATATCGATGAAGTCGCTTATGTGCGCTTCGCCAGCGTTTATCGCCGGTTTCAGGAAGCCACTGATTTCGTGCAGGAAGTCAAAAAATTGGAGGACAACGCAACATGATTATTCTAGCCAACGATTGTCTCGTGTTCCACACCGCCTCCGGCGAGGGCATTCCTTACTCCGCCGAGATGATTTCCGTCGAGCTCATGGGTGAAACTGCCGCCCTGTTCGATCCCGAATTTCTCCAGCACGCCGCCGCCGCCGTGTTCCATTATTTTAAGCATGATCTCGAACGCGAATCCGTTTCCGTGGCGGAATTTTCCCTGGCCCTTGAAAAGGTTCTGCGCGGTTTCCAACTCTCCGAACAGGAAGCTCCGACCGATGAACCCGCTCCCCGCATCGTCCGGTCCGACCTCTCCCGGTTGGTGACCGATACCGATACCGGCTGCGAATTGTTCTTCTTCCCCAAGCTGCGCGACGAATTGCGCAACCAACTCCAGCAATCGCCCCAGATGCTTTGCTTTCAAGGTTTGCGTCCTTGTGTAAAGCGACTCGTCGGCGCGCAGCGCTGGAGTGGACGTTGCCAGCAGGTGCAGGATCAGATTGTTGAATTCCTCCGCACTTGTATGTCCAAGGAAAATCAAGGCATCAGTTGCGCCTTGGTCGTAAAGTGAAGTCAGAATGAAGAATGCAGAAACAATGTGATCCCAAGTATGACTTTGGCCACTTCTGCATTCTGCCTTCTAAATTCCACCTTTAAAAGACTGTGACCTTATTCGAGAAAATCATCGCCCGCCAAATCCCAGCGGATATCGTTTATGAAGACGACCAGGTGCTCGCCTTCCGCGACGTCAAGCCCGGCGCGCCCACGCATGTTTTGATTGTCCCTAAAAAAGTCATTCCTCGCATTGCCGAAGCCAAGCCCGAGGATGAAAAAGTTTTAGGTCATCTCTTGTTGAAGGCCGCGGAGATCGCGGCAAAGTTGGGCATCAAAGACACTGGGTACCGCTTGGTGATCAACAATGGCCCTCACGCTGGCGAATCTGTTCCGCATCTCCACTGCCATATCCTCGGTGGCCGCGACCTCGCCTGGCCTCCAGGCTAGCTTGATCGCTTTTACCCGCCCGATTGGAATTATTTATTTACTTCAGGTTCTCCACGGGCGGCGTGCCACACCCGAACAACAGCTATTGTTTGTTGTAGATCGGCCACTTCATAAACAACCCTGTAGGGTCGAACAATAATTTCACGAATCGTTTCTTGTCCAAGTTCAGGAACTACTCGACCGAGGTATGGAAAATTTGCCAATTGATCGACTTTGGACATAATGAGGTATCCAAATGTTTCTGCAATTGTCGGGTTATCTGCCGCGCAATAAACTGAACCACATCACGAAGATCCTCCTAGGCCTGTTCGGTCCAGACTATTTTGAAAGCCATGAAGCTAATTCCCGTTTTACCTGATCGTGAGGAACAACTTCGCCGTGTTTCACTTGATCCAGCCCCTTTTGAACCGCCGCGAGGAATTCGAGCCGATGCGTAATTTCATCAAGGGTGACATTTTCCGCCATCCTTTGGATTGTCTCCAAGGCAACCTGTTTGTCGCTCATAATTAAAGCATGCCTGCTTTCAAAACCTTTGGCAATTTCGAACCGAACAGTGCCAGCACTGTAACCATCAAATCCTTACGCCACCAAACCCTGCGCCAGCAGCGGTTCAACCGCTCCGGGCAAGTCGTGGCAAAGTTCCTCAAACAAAGACCGGGCATCAGCATCGGAAAGTTTCAACGAAGGAGCGGCGGCATGGATGAACCCACGCGTTGTCTGCTGCGCATAACCAAAGAGCCCCTGGCGCAACGGCAGGGAATAAACCGCCAGCGTCAACCCATACACCAGCGTATGCCAGCCTTGTGCCTGCCCTTTATCCACGGCGGCAAGGTACCGCTGCACTGTGCGAATGTCCTTTAGCGGCCTTAATTTTTGAAGTTGTCCCTGTCCTACCCGCTTGCTCGCGGCGGCAAAATTCTTAAGCATCGGTTCCTGCCCCAGCTGTTCATCCAGTGCAACCAGTTCCCGCACTTCGCCTCGACTCGCATGAATGAACGCCCGCTGGATCGCCGGTAATTCCACCGGCCATAAAATCCGGGTATGATAATTATGCAGAAAGCCGCGCAACTCGGGCACATTGGTGATCTGCTGGACTTGCACGGAATTCGAAGCTCCGGCCAGCGTCACCAATCCATCCAGCGAGCCAAGCTGCTCCACGAGCGGATGTAAATCGCCCAGCAACTCCAGCGCTTCCACTGCCACTTTTTGTGTCTTATGCAACATTACTTCTTCGGCTTAAAAAAATTTCTTTATCCAATCACCTACTACGTTGCCTTGCCTTACTTGCCATTGCCAGCAGGAAAAGTGCTTCCCGACAGGATTAAAAACTTGCATGTCACCCATCATCATGGTTAATCTCTCGCTGTCTTATCACGGAGCCACTCCTGACCATCTGTCCTTGCAAGCACAATAGGAGTAGATCATGGCTACAGTCGATTTTTCTATCGGTATCGGAGGAGAAGCGGGTCAAGGTATTGCCACTCCCGGCGATATTCTCGCGCGCATTTTTGCCCGGCGCGGCCTCAATCTCAATGCGTATAACGCCTACCAATCCATCATTCGCGGCGGTCACACTTTCTTGACCATTCGTGCCAGCGATGGCCCGGTGCGCAGCATGGGCGATAAACTCGATGTCCTTATTCCACTGAATCAGGACGCCATGAACCGGCATCTCCGTCTCATGGGCACTGGAACCTGCGTCCTCTTCGACGTTGATAAAATTAAACCCGGCACGGCTGCTGAAGGCGTGCAACTCTGCCCCTTGCCCACCAAGCAACTTACTACGGGCAACAAACTGGCTGGCAATACGGTCGCCATCGCCGCAACGCTTCAGATGCTTGGTGTCGAATTTAAGGCGCTCGAAGATGCTTTGACGCGAATCTTCAAACGTAAAGGGGATGCAGTCATCACCGAAAACGTCGGGTTTGCGCGGGCCGGTTATGATTATGCAACGGCCAATTTCAAGCCGTTCCCATTCAAAGCACCGGATCTCGGCAAGGGCAACGCCGTCCTGACCGGCAACATGGCCCTGGCCATGGGTGGTGTTGCCGCCGGCGTGAAATTCTATGCGGCTTATCCCATGAGTCCTTCGACCGGCGTGCTGATGTATATGGCCAGTCACGCTCAACAACTGGGCATCATGGTTCGTCAGGTGGAAGACGAAATCGGTGTCATGAACATGATCATCGGTGCCGCCCAGACAGGTTGCCGTGCGATGTGCGCCACTTCCGGCGGCGGTTTCGCGCTCATGACCGAAGCGATCGGCATGGCGGGAATGATTGAGACGCCAGTTGTTTGCATCGATGTCCAACGCGCCGGACCTGCTACGGGCGTGCCGACGAAGACCGAGCAAGGTGATCTCTGGCAGGCATTGGGTGCCGGACAAGGTGATTACCCGCGCCTCATCGTTGCGCCAACAGATCAACTGGATGCCTTCCGGACCATTCCCGAATTGTTCAACCTCTGCGACAAATTCCAATGCCCCGGTCTCGTGCTTTCGGATTTATTGATCTCCGAAGGAACCGCCAGTGTCGATCCCAAAGAGCTTAATTTCAAAACGAAGATTGACCGCGGCGAAATCATTTTTCCTGAAGCCATTGTTAATGGCCAGGCGCAGAATCCTTTCGGCGGCGCTAACGACAACGCCTATTTGCGCTATAAAAATACCGAGAGCGGCATCTCGCCCCGCGCTGTTCCAGGTGTGATGGGCCACATTCACGTGGCTGCGACCGATGAGCATGACGAAGACGGCACCCTCATTAGTGATGAATTCACCAACCCCGCCAAACGCCGCATGATGGTCGAAAAACGGGCGCGCAAGATGGAAGCAGTTCTTGCTGACATTGTGCCACCCAAACTCGTCGGCCCCGAAACCGCCGCTGTCACGCTGGTCGGCTGGGGTTCGACGGAGGGCGTCATTCGCGAAGCCGTAGAAAAGCTGGCCAGTGAAGAAGGCATTGTGGCCAATCAACTCGCCATTAAGTGGATCGTTCCCTTCCACGCGGATGAAATCAGCCACCTGCTTGTGCGCAGCAAGAAAATCATCGTTGTCGAAAACAATCACAGTG
Source organism: Pedosphaera sp. (assembly GCA_028293285.1). Classification (GTDB taxonomy): domain Bacteria; phylum Verrucomicrobiota; class Verrucomicrobiia; order Limisphaerales; family Pedosphaeraceae; genus Pedosphaera. The sequence continues at coordinate 4,212 of JAQGPC010000246.1, read as the reverse complement.
GTCAGTTCGCGCGCTACCTCCGCTCGGAAACCGGCATTGCCGCGCATGGCCACATTCGCAAATACGATGGCGAGCCGTTCATGCCCCACCACATTATCGACGCCGTTAAAGAACAACTGGCTGGCAAAACCGAACTTTCCGTCCCCACCCACGAAATCCAAGTATAAGGAGAAACTATGAGCTCAATTGTTGAACCCACAATTACTACAACCTCAGTCGCCGCACTCGTTAAAGACACCTACAAGGGTAAGATCCATCCCGATTGGTGTCCCGGCTGCGGCGACTTCTCGGTCCTCTCCGCGCTGCAAACCGCCCTGTTCGAACTGGGCCTGAAGCCTCACGAGGTATTGGTCGTCAGCGGCATCGGCTGCTCCTCCAACCTACCCGGTTACATCAACACCTACGGCATGCACACACTGCACGGCCGTTCACTCGCGGTCGCCACGGGCGCCAAGCTCGGCAACCACGAATTAAAAGTCATTGCCACAGGCGGCGATGGCGACGGCTACGGCATCGGCGGCAATCATTTCACCCACACGATGCGCCGCAACATCGACCTCACCTACCTTGTGATGGACAATCAAATTTACGGCCTCACCACTGGCCAGACCTCGCCCACGAGCCGCAAAGGGATGAAGACCAAAAGCACCCCCCATGGAAATGTTGAAAACCCCATCAACCCGATTCCACTGGCCATCGTTGGTGGCGCCACTTACGTCGCACGCGGTTTCAGTGGTAAACAAAAGCATTTAGTCGAGCTCATCAAAGGTGCCATCCAACACAAAGGCTTTTCCCTCGTGGATATTTTCAGCCCCTGTGTCACGTATAACAAGGACAACACCTATCAATTCTTCAACCCCCGCGTAAAAATTCTGGAAGAACAAGGCCATGACACTTCCGATTTTCACAAAGCCATGGGCAAAGGTTATGAATGGGGTGAAGAAATTCCCATCGGTGTCTTCTGGAAGCGCACCGATCTTCCTTCGCTCGAGGAACATGAACCCGTGCTGGACGAGGGCGGCCCATTAGCCTTCCGCAAACTCGGCATTAGCGACGAACAAGCCCAATTGTTAGTGAGTGAGTTATTGTAGCGCTTATCCGTTAACGAAACACGCACCACGCAACAAGTGTCAACCTTGGCATTGCGCCATGTAATCCTTTAAACCTTGCCGACTTTTCCCTGAACCGGTATCTCCACCGGCATGGATTCCAGGGAAGCGCTCGTGGCGCTGAACATGATCGAGGGTGTCGGCCCGGTGCGGGTGCGGCAACTGCTCGAACATTTCGGCGAGGCCCCCACCATTCTCGGCGCCTCTCCGCACGAACTCCAACGCGTCCGCGGCATCGGCGCAGACACTGCCGACTCCATCGCAAATTGGGAAAAGAAAGTTGACCTCAGCGGTGAACTCAAGCGCATCACCGATTTCGGCTGCCATATCCTTATCCAGTCCGACGAAGATTATCCGGAGCTATTGAAACAAATCTACGATCCACCCGTCGTGCTCTATGTCAAAGGGTCGCTGAATGCAAAAGACAAAAACGCCGTGGCCATGGTCGGCTCGCGCATGACCACGCATTACGGCTTGGAAGTCGCACGCAAGCTCTCCTACCAACTTGCTTATATTGGTGTCACTGTGGTCAGCGGCGGCGCGCGAGGCATCGACACCGCCGCTCATCAAGGCGCGCTCAGTGCAAAGGGTCGCACCGTGGCTGTGCTCGGGACGGGCATCAATTTAGTTTTCCCGCCAGAGAATGCGGAATTGTTTGAGCGCATTGCGGCTAGTGGCGCAGTCATTTCACAATTTCCCTTCAATCGCAACGCCGACAAACAATCCTTTCCCATCCGCAATCGCATCGTGGCTGGCATGACGTTGGGCACCGTTGTTGTCGAAGCCAACCTCACCAGCGGCGCATTAATCACCGCCAACATGGCCGTCGAAGCTGGCCGCCAGGTTTTTGCCGTGCCGGGCCGCATTGATTCCCCACGCAGCAAAGGTTGCCATGAGTTGATCAAAAAGGGCGCGAAGCTCTGCGAAGGCGCGGAAGACATCCTAAGCGAATTCGAATACCTCTTTCCTGCCAGCAATCGTCCGCCCGGCGCAAGCGAAACGGGAATGTTGCCTGCGATTAATCTCTCCGAAAACGAGCAAAAAGTTTACGACACCCTCAGCAACGAGGAATCAAACATCGACGAAGTCATCCGCCGTTCCGGCCTGCCAAGTTCTGCGGTGTCTGTTGCCCTGCTCGGTCTCGAAATGAAACGTCTCATCCGTCAATTGCCTGGCAAAATGTTCGTGAAGAATAACTAAGCCAGTTTCCTACTTTCGCTCTCCTGTAGTGGTACCATACAGATTCTAGCTATTGGTATTTTAAAGTAGGGCATGCAGTTTTCGAGGAAAGCGGCCCAATAATCTCAAATTTTTACACTCTCTTTACAATTCTCCCCATCTTCCAAATAAAGTCTTAACAGAGATTCTTTCTACTACTGGTGTGATTCATCGAAGAAATCCATTCAGTATGAAAACTAAACTCTGCCAATATTCTTGCGCGCTGGTAATGTCCACAGCCCTGTTCACCATTGCCACGCTCCACGCCGATCCCCTGCTTTCCTCCTGGCTCACCGCCTATTCCGGCAAATATGCGCGCATCACCCAGACGGACGCTGATCTCGCCGCCGGCACCACAAAGACAACCTGGAGCCTCAATTCCGTGTCGCAGACCCTCCCGGCTTACTGCGGCATCCAGAACATCTATTCTTCATCGAACTGGGTTTACATCCGCTCCACTGGTCTCGGCAGCCACTTGATGGGCCCATGGTATAATGATGCCGCCCGCTCAACGCTCTTCGTCAACATCCCGTCAAACCAAAAAGTCCTCGTCCGCTTTCCGCGCACGCCGACCATCCCCGCGACCAAGACCACCGTCGGCGGCGAAATCGGCTATTTCGTGGATGGCGTCATTGCCTTCGATTCGCGCGATGCGGTTTCCTACATTAATTCCACGGGTAGCGACGGTTCTCCTCCTGGTGCCGGAACGACTGGCGATGGCATTTGGAATCGTGATGCCTACATGAACGAAGCCATCACTTTCGATCCTGCGCTCGCACACCAGCAAAACACCGGCGTCTATCATTATCATGCGAACCCTATCGCCACGCGCTATTTGGTTGGCGACCATATTGATTACAACGCGACCACCAAAACTTACAGTGAAAGCACCAATGCGCCGACAAAACATTCACCCATTGTCGGCTGGGCCAAGGATGGTCTCCCGCTTTATGGACCTTACGGCTATTCCAATGCCACTAATTCCGCGAGCGGTGTGCGCCGAATGATTTCGGGTTTCGTGCAGCGCAATGGCCAATACGGCACCACCAATCTCAGCGTGACCAGTCGCACTACGTTGCCTGCTTGGGCCGCTCGCGCCGGCAATCGTTCCGCCACACTTTCCGCGAGCGAATATGGTCCGGCGGTCAGCACTTCGTTTCCGTTGGGTCGTTACACCGAAGACAACGATTACCTTGGCGATCTCGGCAAGGTGCAGGGCGTGGACTTCGACCTCAACGAATACAACTGCCGTTATTGCGTGACGCCGGAGTATCCCAGTGGCACTTACGCCTATTTCGTCTGCATCACCAGCAACGGCCTGCCAACTTATCCTTACAATGTCGGCAAACAATATTACGGCAGTCCTACTGGCGCAGCTGTCACGAGTATTACGGAGACCGTCACCACCAACTTCGTGGGCGGCGCGGATTCGGACTTGCGGCTCAGCAAGCCGACGCGAAGCAACAGCGTGGTGACATTGGTCTGGAGCGCAACGGAAGGCGGCACTTATCGCGTTGAATCTTCGACCAATCTCACCTCGTGGACAACCAACACATCCACTGTTGCCGCCGTGGGCAACAGTGGCACCTATGCCGGTACCAATTCCGAGGATAAAAAATTCTTCCGCGTCGCCCGTACGACACTCGCAACTTACGATCCCGTTTCCGGAACAACCACCGGCGGCGGCACAGGCACGATCATCATGTCCCCCGCTTCTGGTAATCACGGCACCAGCTTCAGCGTGACGGCTACCATTAGTTCCAGCGCAACTCCGCCAGTACCACCACAATCCGGCGCGCCAGTTCAAACCTTCACCGTGGGCACCATCAGTGTCACGGGTGCGACCTACACCTACAGCGGCGGACAGGGCATTGTCACCGGCACG
>JAQGPC010000233.1 GCA_028293285.1 Pedosphaera sp. | reverse complement strand
CATCATCAGCTTCATTGTCCTTGGCTTGTTTGGTATTGGCTATAACCGAGCCGCTAAAAACCACCAAGCCCTGCTCGCCCTCCAGGCCAATGCCAAAAAACTCAGTTCCGACGAAAAGCTGGAACATACCGGTGAAAAGGGAATTAATACTGCCAAAGAGGAAAAAAAATTCAGCGCTACCAAGAGTGCTCTCGACCAGGCCTCCCGCGACAGTACCGGCCCTCAGGCAGCCGCGGCCCATGCCATGTCTGCCTTTTTGGAAAAAGCCCGGGTCCCAATGGTGAACTTTGCCAAAGTCTCGGAGCCAATGAAACCACTGGTCCGGCTCGACATGAGCCAGGTGGAGCAGCAGGAGAAACTGCAAACCCGAATGCAAACAGTGAAAAAGTTCCTGGCAGCGAATGACAACTTGATCGCCTTTATTAAAGACAGTGAATTTGCGCTCCGTAAGGAGTTGGTGGACGCTCAACTGCCACAAAAGGACATAAATTTTATGGTGGAAGGCTACCGTAAAACCACAACGGAACAAAATAATCTGGCGCTAAGGATGCGCGAGGAAGATAAAAACATCGGCAACGCCTTGACTGGAGCGCTTGTGCTGTTGGATGCCAATTGGGGGAAATGGAAGTATAGCCCGGCAGAAAAAGCCGTCCACTTTGATGATCGCACAACTGGAAATAGTTTCCTCGCCTACATCGCGGTAATGGACGCCGCTTTTAAAGAACAGTCCAAACTCCAGCACCAATTGGGAGCCCTCGCAAAAAAATAGAAACCATGCACACCTCATCAACGCAAACATCATCACAACAACCCACCGCCGCTTTTGCCCATCAGGCAGCAAAGGCTAGTTGGGTTTGCGCCGCCCTTGTGTTCTGTGTGACCACCTTTGGTAAAAGCATCGGTCCCAAGGTCGTTATTGAACTTATTGCGCTTCTTCTCATGGTTATTGGTTTCGTGCTGGGAATCGTAGCCTTATTTGGAATCTCCCGGCACGGAGCGAAAGGGATTCTGACACCCGCACTTACCGGCATCCTCCTCAATGGCCTGCTGATTTTCATTTTCGCCACAAACTTCATGGCTGCTCGGGCCAAGGCCCAGGGAATAAGTTCGGAATTGAAGCCTGGCACCTCGCTGGCTTCGGCTGGAAATATGGATACGCATGACCGGAAAAGCCATGATCAAGAATCCTGATACATCCCCCCGAACCATCGAATTTCCGTTCAATCAAGCGCTGGCCTACATTATCGGATTACCGACGCTGCTGCTGGCACCCATGTTTTACTGGCAGTTTGACTCCGCCCTCTTTGGTCAATCCGGTCTGACGAATTTGTTCATCATTGCCGGAGCCGGTGGCACGGTCAGTTTCGCGCTCTATGGCGGTCGCCGGCGATGGTTGATTGGGGCTGTTCTTGGTTTGATTGGTGGATTGGGCGCCGCCGGTGCGCACGTCCTCTACACCGGGTTACTTCATAGAACAACCATGGCGAGCGGAGAGAGTGCCCTGGTCTGTTGGGCCGGCGCTGGCCCCGCCATGGGAGTACTCCTGTTTATACTCAAACGCGACAAAAATTCAGCGGGAGACACTGAATTTTCTAAAGAATCCGTGAGTCCAATAAAAGATGCTTTGTAAAGCGAGTCGAATCGCGAATGAGAATACCAAATAGATTTATTTCCAGTCTATTTTCCCATAATTCGCGCCAATTAGCGTCATTCACGGATTCTCAATTCCATTGCCCGGCAATTCCCCCAACTTTCCTCTTTGAACCCCCAACTTTGAACTGTTAACCTGCTGTCATGGCTAAAAAGGCAGCGCCAGAATCGGCGCCACCACATCGCGGTTTCAACGACATCATCGGCATCGTGCTGATGGGCTTTGCTTTGCTGTTACTCGTCGCGTTGCTTTCCTACACTCCCAACGATGTTTCGGCTCAAGCTGCTAAACCGAATCATCCCGTCCGCAACGTCATCGGCCCGTTCGGCGCATGGCTCTCCTATTATTTCATTTTTTGGTTTGGCGTCTCGGCCTATGTCCTTCCCTTCTTGTTCGTATTTATCGGGCTTGGCTGCTTCTTTGAAATTCTCTCCTATGTCCGCCGCCGCTGGGCTTGGACGCTCGTGGTTTTCCTCTGCTGCATGGGTTTGATCGATCTTTATCAGGCACCTTTGGAAGGTCTGCAAAAAAGCCTCCACCTTTCCCCTGGTGGCGTCATCGGTATCAATTTAAACCAGCACATCTTCAGCTATTTCGGCACCGTCGGCGCCACCATTATTTTCCTGATGCTTTATTTCATCAGCTTCCTTTTCCTCACCAATTTCCAACTCGGCGATTGGCTGCGCCGCGTGATGGCCAAGCGCGAACATGCCGGAGAATCATCCAAGGGCGGCTCCAACCTTGCCACCACCCCCTTGTCCGATGAGGAAAAAGCTCTTGAAAAGAAAGCGCGCGAACTGGAGAAGCAGGCCCGCAAGTTGCAGGATCAAGTCGATAAAGCCGCTGCAAAAACCGCTGCTGCCAAAGCCGAACCTGCCCCCGCTCCAACTCCCGGTCCGAGCCTCGGGGCCGATCTGAAGCCCTTGCCTGAACCTACCGTTCGCGATCTCAGCGTCCCGCAGGCCAGACCCGCCACCAGTCGCACCAAGAAACCGACCTTGCCTGAACCCAAGGAACCCGCTCCGCCGGAAGAGGCCGTGGTTATTTCCGCTCGCGAACTCGCCGCTGCTTCCACTGCCGATATTCTTGGCAGGAAAACTGGACCTAAAGAAAAGGTGGGCGAGCCAAAATTTGAGGAACCCAAGGCCGACGAAGTCGTCGCTGCCAATGCCGAAGTTGTCGGCCAACCGCCTGGCGTTCCCGGCGAACCGGTGATCGAAATCGCCCCTGCCTCCTTGCCGCCCGCAGCAACTGCCCGACCCAGGCCTCTCCCGCGCAAGCCCAAGCCCATTACCGTCGCTTCCACCCCCATGATCGGCAATTATCAGGTGCCGCCCATGGAGTTCCTGCAGCATCCTGACATGACGCTCAAGCCCACCGAGTCCAAGGAAGAACTCATGGCCAACGCGCGCCTCATGCAGCAAACGCTCGCGCAGTTCGATATCGAAGTCCAGCTCGGCGACATCACCAAAGGTCCGACCATCACCCGCTACGAACTCCATCCTGCTCCCGGCGTGAAGCTCGAAAAGATTGTCGGCCTCAACAACAACATCGCCGCCGCGCTCAAAGCCGAGCGCATCAATATTCTCGCGCCTGTTCCCGGCAAAAGCTCCGTCGGCGTCGAAGTCCCCAACGCCGTCAAGACCAAGGTTATCATGCGTGACCTCTTGGAATCCGAGGAATGGGCCAACTCCAAGGCCCGTATCCCGCTCGCGCTCGGCAAGGACGTCTATGGCCATCCCATCATCGCCGACCTCGCGGAAATGCCCCACTTGCTCATCGCCGGCAGCACCGGCTCCGGCAAATCGGTCTGCATCAATTCCATCATCGCCTCCCTGCTCTACAAATTTTCGCCCGATCAACTTCGCTTCGTGATGATCGATCCCAAGGTCGTCGAGTTGCAGCAATACAACACGCTGCCGCACCTCGTCGTTCCGGTCGTGACCGATCCCAAGAAAGTTATTCTCGCCTTGCGCTGGGTCGTCAACGAAATGGAAAAGCGCTACCAGATCTTCGCCAAGGTCGGCGTGCGCAACATCAAGTCATTCAACGAACGCCCCAAGAACAAACCCATCCCGGTGCCTGAGCCCGAGCTGCCATTAATGGCCAAGAAGGAAAAGCTCGAGCCCGGCGCAGACGGTTTCGCTGTCGAAGTGGACGAAGAAATCGTCGTCCCGCGCGAAGACGATATCGTCATTCCCGAAAAACTTTCCTACATCGTCGTCATCATTGATGAATTGGCCGACCTCATGCTCGTCGCTCCGGCCGATGTCGAAATGGCTATCGCCCGTATCACCCAGATGGCCCGCGCCGCTGGTATCCATTGCATCGTCGCCACCCAACGTCCCAGCGTCGATGTCATCACCGGCGTCATCAAGGCGAACATCCCCGCGCGTATCGCCTTCCAAGTCGCCGCCAAGGTCGATTCCCGCACCATTCTCGACGCCATGGGCGCGGACAAGTTGCTCGGCAAAGGCGACATGCTTTATCTTCCGCCCGGTTCCGCCCGCCTCATTCGTGCCCAGGGCGTGCTCATCACCGACCAGGAAATCCAGCAATGCGTGGACTTCATCGCCAAGCAGGGCAAGCCGAGCTACGAAGTGGAAATCCATAAGCAGCTTCAAAAACCCGTCAGCAACTTTGACAGCAGCGAAAGCGGCTGCGATGAAGATGAAGACCTCATCCAGCAATGCATCGAGATAATTCGCAGTGAACAAAAAGCCAGTGTCTCCCTCATGCAACGCCGCTTGCGCCTCGGCTACACCCGCGCCGCCCGCATCATGGATGAGTTGGAAAATCGCGGCATCGTCGGCCCCAGCAAAGGCGCCGAACCCCGCGACATCCTCATCGATCTCGACGGCGGCGGAGCCGATGGCGGTGGCGAACCCAGCCACGGAAAATAGGCGCGCAGAACAGGCAAGCTCCTATTACCTTTGCCACCTTCAACTGCGCTAACTAGTCCGGCACCTCGCGATACGGTTGATGCTGCTCGAATGAGAGAAGCGCTTGTTTCATATGTCTGCGCCTTTTTTCGGGCACACCCCCCATTTTTATCGCGTGCTTTTCAGAAAGAATTGCCTGATTAAAATTACCAACCTCGGCATACGCAGCCGCCAAGGTATCAATTACAGTGGCATTCTTCCCTCGTGTCAACGCGCACGCTTCTTGGGCTGCTTCAAGCGCCTCTTTGCCGTTTCTAATTGAAGCCACCGGACAAGTCGCCCGAAACCAGGCCAGATTGTTATAAGCATGAGAGTTTTTGGGATCGACCCGAATGGCTTCTTTAAAGTCAGCGATTCCCTTCTCAAACTCACTTTTATAGCAGTAGCTGTATCCCCGCTCGCTATAAGCCAGCCCCATTTTTGGATCAAGTCGAATGGCAACAGTTGAATCGCTTATCGCCTCATCGTATTTATTTTTCTGATGGTATGCCATGCCGCGCCTTTGGTAAGCGCTCGCGTCCTGCGGGTTGACTCGGATGACCTCACTAAAATCAACGATTGCTTGGGACCACATTTCCTTTTTGCAATAAATCAATCCTCGGTTATTATATGCCCTCATTTGTATTCATCCGGATTGCTTCTGTATAGTCACTGATTGCTTTGTCAAAATCACCTTTGACCTCATAGTCAAGTCCCCGACTGTAGAAACCTTCCGCGATTTGCGGATCTATTTGCAAAACAACATTCGACCGGAAGTCGGCTTGCCCTCTATTTGCCTGCTTTGACAAATCAACTTTTTCCTCAGCTCTTGTTACCATCGCTATCGAAGTCAAAATGACAAAGGTCACTGGAAGTTTATGCAATCTGAAATTGTTCATATCCTCATTAAGTATTTTGCTCACATTATTAGTGGCCTTTGCCAAAGTCCAGAATTAGCGCCAGGCATTAGAGAAAACTGCGTCGGCCTATTTTCCTCCGAAGGACAGTAAATTGTTTGATCCCTCCCATTTGCTTAAACCTCCCCCATGAAGTACATGAATGGATATGGAGAAGGGATTATGAAAAAGCGCAAACTCGGAAATTCGAAATTGGAAGTAGCACCATTCGCCCTGGGAACCAATGTTTTCGGCTGGACCATTGATGAAGCCACTTCCTTCAAAATATTGGACGGCTTCGTGGCCGCGGGATTTAATCTAATTGATACCGCAGATGTCTATTCCCGTTGGCGTCCCGGCAATAAAGGCGGCGAATCGGAAACCATCATCGGCAATTGGCTGAAACGCACCGGCAACCGCGACAAAGTCATCATCGCCACCAAGGTCGGCATGGAAATGTCCGCCGATAAAAAAGGCCTTTCCAAATCCTATATCCTCCGCGCCGCCGAAGATTCCCTCAAACGCCTGCAAACTGACCACATCGATCTCTATCAAGCTCATCAGGACGACCCGAATACTCCTTTGGACGAAACCCTCTCCGCTTTCGCCCAACTCATTCAGCAGGGAAAAGTCCGAACTATCGGCGCTTCGAATTATACCGCCGAACGACTTTCCGAAGCCTTGCAAATCAGCAAACAAAAGGGCCTTCCCCGATACGAAAGTTTACAACCGGAGTATAATCTCTACGACCGCGCCGAATACGAAACCACTCTTGAACCCATCTGTGTGCAGAATAACCTCGGCGTCATCTGCTATTATTCCCTGGCCAGCGGATTTCTCACTGGAAAATATCGTTCCACCAAGGACCTCTCCAAAAGTCCGCGCGGCCAAAAAGCTCAAAGCTACCTCAACGAACGCGGCCTGCGCATCCTCAAGGCCCTCGACGAAACCGCCCAAAAATTCCATGCCACCCCCGCGCAAATAGCCCTCGCCTGGCTCATCGCGCGCCCCAGCATCACCGCGCCCATCGCCAGCGCCACCTCCTTGGAGCAATTGAACGAATTGACCGGAGCCGCCAAACTCGAACTGGATCAACCCGCCATTGAGCTATTGAATAAGGCCAGCGCCTATTAACGCTGTAACTATCACGCATGGCACAACCGCCTTCCATTGATCCCCGCGTCCGCATCGGCCACGTCCACCTAAAGGTTTCAGACCTTGAACGTTCCTTAAAATTTTACCGCGACGTCCTCGGTTTTGGCGTCACCCAGAAAATGGGCAATTCCGCGGCGTTCCTAAGTGCTGGTGGCTATCATCATCACATTGGCCTGAATACGTGGGAAAGCCTCGGCGGTTCGCCCCCGCCTCCCCGCAGCACCGGCCTGTTTCATCTCGCCATTCTTTATCCTGAACGTCATCTGCTCGCCGATGCTCTCCGCCGATTGCTGGCCGCCAACATCCCGCTCGAAGGCGCGTCCGACCACGGTGTCAGCGAAGCCTTGTATCTCCGCGACCCCGACGACAACGGCGTCGAACTTTATTGGGACCGCCCCGAATCCCAATGGCCCCGCGCTGCTGATGGCAGCCTCACCATGCTCACGCGACCGCTCGATCTCGATGATTTGCTGTCAACTCTGGCAAAGTAAAGTCTAACTCACATTCTGGCATTCACTCCGGATTATTACTTCAAGTCAGGGTCATAAGCGTTTTGCAAGCAGCCCCCAGCCCCGGAGGGGCGATGGAAATTAGCCGGTTGGCAAGGCTGCATCAGCCGCAGCCACCGGAACCATCCCTAAATGAAACTCCGCCCTGGCAAGGGCGGGGGAAAACAAGGAAGAATTTCCACTGCAAAAGGAATAATTTATTTTCTAAAACCATCCCCTCTTTTCGCATCGTCTCCGCAAACCCCGCCTCTCCGGCGATCAGAACTAACCACTCTCCTCGACAATCCATATACCCTGCCCTAGCCTCGCCCCTGATGATTCTTGAAGTCGCCATCCTAAACATCCGCCCCGGAATGCGTGCTGACTTTGAATTCGCATTTCGCGAAGCATCCCCAATCCTTGCTTCCATGCGCGGATATGTATCGCACGAACTCCGCCCCTGCCTTGAGAATCAGCAGCGCTACGTGCTTCTGGTCCACTGGCAGAAACTCGAAGACCATACCGTCGGTTTCCGGCAATCATCCGAATACCAGCGTTGGCGCGAACTCCTGCATCACTTTTACGATCCTTTTCCTGTCGTCGAACATTACGGTCCTTCACTCATTTAAACCTATTTACCATGGAACCCCGCATCAGCCTCATCACTCTCGGCGTCACGGACCTTCCCCGCGCCATTCGTTTTTATCGCGACGGCCTCGGTTTTCCGACCAAAGCCAAAGACGATGCCGACATCGCCTTCTTCAACACCACCGGCACCAAATTCGGGCTCTATCCCCTTGATAAGCTCGCTGAAGACATTTCTCCTTCAACCCCCACAACCCGCAGCCAGTTCAGCGGCATCACGCTTTCGCACAATGTTCGCCAGAAGGAAGAAGTCGCCCAGGTTCTCGCTCTGGCTGAATCTGCTGGAGGCCGCATCCTCAAGCCAGCGCAGGACGTCTTCTGGGGTGGGCACTGCGGCTACTTCGTTGACCCGGATGGCCACCATTGGGAAGTAGCTTGGAATCCCCATTTCCCTCTCGCCGCTGATGGATCGCTTATCATCGATGGTTGAGTAAGCGCCCTACAGTATTGTCCTTCACTATTTTCTCGCCACCCACTCCGGTTCATGTTTCTTATGGGCCATCAGTAGCTTCTGGAAACGCATTGTTCGCAGGGTTGCAGTGGGGTGTCTCCTCTGTAGTCCCATTCATTGCTTTTCCCAGAGCTTCGACCAAGGCCCGGTCTTCAGTGTTATTGAAGAAAACGATCTCATCGTCCGAACCGATCGTCATTATACCCAAGGCATCAAGCTCTCCTATCTCAGTGCGGATAACGATGTGCCCCGTTGCGTTGCCAGGTTCTCCGATAAAATTTATGCCTTGGGATTCGATGTTCAAGCCACCCGATTCGGCATCGAAATCGGTCAGAATATTTATACCCCCTCCGACATCTCAATTGATAAACCACTTCCGAATGATCGTCCTTATGCCGGCTGGTTTTATACGGGATTGGTCCTTCAGCGACGCGGCCTCACCACTCATCGTCGCATTGTCACCTTGGAAAACCTGCAACTGGATCTCGGAGTCATTGGCCCGGAATCCCTGGCTAACGAATCCCAAAGCTGGGTTCACGAAATGCGCGGATTCGCGCTGCCCAAAGGTTGGCGTAACCAGCTTAAGGACGAGCCGGGCCTTGCGTTGAAATATGAACGTTCCTGGCGCATCTCTACGGCCAATGAAAGCTCGTGGGGCGTGGATTTGATTCCCCGTATCGGTGCCAGTCTGGGCAACGTGGAAACCTCCGCCCGCATCAGCGCTACAGTTCGTGCAGGCTGGCATTTGCCGGATGATTTTGGCCCCCAAACCATTGATTCGCTCACCACGGCGGAAGGTGGCATATCAAAAAGTGCTCCCGATTCCTCACGGTATGGCGTTTATGTCTTCGCTGGCGCGCAAGGCAAGGCTGTGGGCTACACCGCTTTTCTGGATGGCAACCTCTTCCAGCATAGTATCCATGTGGAAAGAGACCCGTTCGTAGCCGAGTTCACCACCGGTATCGTCCTCGCTTTAAATCCAGTGGAGTTTGGCGTCACGTATGTTTATCGCACGCGCGAGTTTACGCACCAAACTGAGCACGACGGCTACGGTTCCATCTTCATTAAAGCCCGCTTCTAAATAGCTTCCGCTCTTCTTCTGCTGGGTGACCCACCCCATGGTGCAATACCCCAGCGAAACTTGCTAAGTAGTGAATTATCTTCGCATTAGACCAGATAAACCATTGGCCAGAAACGAAACCGGAAACAACTTAATTAAGGAGACAATTATATGTTAAGATGGGCAGCTATTTTTCTAGTCATAGCAATCATCGCCGCACTGTTCGGCTTCGGCGGGATCGCCGGTGCCGCTGCGGGCATAGCGAAGACACTGTTCTTCATCTTTATCGCCGTTTGCGTGGTTTTGTTTCTCTTCGGCGTTTTCGCCGGAAGACGCTTGTAACCCCACCCCGCCCTAGCTCATGGCGGGGACCAGTTCTTCGCCATGAGCGGTCAGCGCCGGTCTTTGTAACAGTTGCAGCACTTCTTCCCGGGTTAACGTTTCACGGGCAAGCAGGGCGCGTGCGAGTTTTTCAGTGTCCGCCTTTTGGTCCTGGATGATTGCCAAAGCTTCGCGGTCGGCATTTTCCAACAACCGGTTGATTTCCACCTCGGCATCCCGCTGTTCCAATTCATAGTACAACTTCTCACCCATGCCCCATTCGTGAATCATCTTCCGCGCGATATTGCGGGCCATCTCCAGATCCCCGCTCGCGCCATTCGTGGTGACTCCGTAAAAGGTCTTTTCCGCAGCGCGACCGCCCATCAGCACGAGCAATTCTTCGAGCAATAAATCCTTGCCATAAATATTCTGGTCTTCATTTGGCAACAGCGTGGTCACACCCAGCGCATTGCCGCGCGGAATGATGCTCACCTTGTACAAAGGCGGCAACAGCGTGGTTTTTAAATTCACGATCGTATGCCCGGCTTCGTGATAAGCAATCAGCTCGCGCTCAGCTTTATTGACCACCATTGATTTGCGTTCCTTGCCATAACGCACCTTGTCCCGTGCCGCCTCCAACTCCACCATTGTGATGGTCGCATTATTTTGCTGCGCGCAAAGAATCGCCGCCTCATTGACGACATGTGCCAAATCAGCGCCAGACATCCCGGGAGTGGTCTGGGCAATCACTTCCAAAGCACGCTCATCATAAATCGGTTTATTCCGGGTATGGGTTTCCAAAATGGCGCGGCGACCTCTCACATCTGGATAAGGAACATTCACCTTGCGATCAAAGCGTCCCGGGCGCATCAATGCATCGTCCAAATCTTCCGGCCGGTTCGTTGCGGCAACCACCACCACACCTTCGCTGCCTTCAAAACCATCCATCGCCGCCAGCAATGCATTAATCGTCTGTTGCTGTTCACCATTCGAATCGAATTTGCGGTTCTTGCCGACGCAATCAATTTCATCAATGAAGATGATGGCCGGTTGATGGCGGATGGCTTCTTTAAAGAGATGCCGCACCCGCTTGGCTCCAACGCCAACATAAACTTCATTGAAATCACTGCCATGCGCGCTGAAGAAATTGGCGTCTGCTTCTCCTGCAATTGCTTTCGCCAGCATGGTCTTGCCGGTTCCGGGCGGCCCGATCAACAGGATGCCCTTGGGCAAATGACCGCCCACCTTGCTGTACTTTTTTGGGTTACGCAGGAAATCAACCACTTCCCGCACCTCAGCCTTGGCCTCTTCCACCCCGGCCACATCTTTAAATCGGACTTCGGGACGTTGCTTGATCCGGCTGGCTTTGCCACGACCCATATTTCTTTGATACAAAATCATTCCGCCCACAAGCGCGATCAGAACCAGCGGTCCGACCAGGTTGATCCATTGTCCATTCATGCCCGGCACATCAATTTTGGTGGAGGTCTGGGCAAACAAAGCTTTGACCTGTGCATCTTCCAATTGAGTAGTGATGCTGAACTTCTGGGCCTTGCCGCTCGCTTTCCAGGAACCTTCCACGGCATAAATGCCCGCATAAAGAGTGGGCGTTACGATGGCCGACGTAATCAGCTTGTCCTGGATTATCTGCTGAAGTTGCGTCCGGGTGATTTCATTCGAAGGCAGGCGCAGGTAATATCCGACCAATGCCCCCAGCGCCACGACTACCGTGACGATTCCCAGGATGAGCCTTAAATTTTTTGTTCGCTTCATTAAAGTATGTGGGTTTGATGTTAGTGATTTGATCTTAATTCCGGGAGTGTTCTGCGGGACTTGAGGCCATCCGGGTGTCATTTGAAATAATCAGCCCCGGCCCCGTTTTATCTTCAGCCGGCAACACCCCTTTACGCTTCAAATGGATTGCCGCCTGATTCGCAAAAACCAGTAATAAAATACTTATTAACGTGCTGATGACCTTAGCCATAACTCTATACTGGCCTAATGAGAAAAACGGAAAATCGGCGATGCTCCGAATCTACTGTAGGTGTCTGACTGACAAATAACTGGAGAATTACCCATCACTTTAAAAGTTCTGCGGGCGGACAATGGGTGGCCGAATGCAGGCCTCCTTCATTCAATGGTTGCAAAGGTAGTGGAAAAACCGCTAATAAAGGCCGATATGCCCACAGTGGCTGAACAACTTCACTTGGCGCGCGAGGGTCAAAAGCTCTCCGTGAACCAGGTGGCCGAGGTCACCAAGATCCGGACCGACCATATTCGCGCTTTGGAAGAAGGCAATTTTAACGTCTTCTCCGCGCCCGTTTATATTCGCGGCTTCGTGCGTACTTACGCCGTGCTGCTGAAGCTGAACGTGGCAGAAGTGATGTCCGCGCTTGAGTCTGAACTGGGCAAGACCGACAAATTCCGCGAGCCACCTCCGCTCACCGATCAGCAAAAAGGTGCGCTCGACTTCGTTACCCTGCAACTCTCGAAGGTGAA
>JAQGPC010000214.1 GCA_028293285.1 Pedosphaera sp. | reverse complement strand
AAGCCGACCATACGGCCATTCCGTTCCAGAAGAATGATCCAGTTTTTCTCCTGCAGATCGTGTCCAAACTGCTCACGGTTCACGCCCGCGAAATGGTCGGACAGCAACTGGAACATTTCGCTTCGCTGGAGTGAGCTTAGCTCCGCGCGCGGAAGCAGGCAGGAAGTAGTTTGCGAGATCGTCGAGGTCATAATAAGGCAACGTCCGGAGTAATGGGACGAGAGTCCAGGCTTTCGAAGCTGTGGCCTGATTGAGGCCACGCAACCTGATAAAGCCGGCTGGCATACTCTCGACAGGGGAAAGCGGCGCGGACCGTTTTTGCAACCGGATCCTGGTGACTGAACCCGAGTGTCAAAAAGTGGAAGCCACGGGTTGCCCCAATCGGCAGGCAAAGGCTAATCAAATCCCGCGCTAATCCTTGGTGTTCCTGTGATACGGCGAATGGCGATAGGAAGGCGTGTTGCAGCGGGTAATTGGGCGATGGCAACATGGGTTTATCCAGTAGTCGAGCTGCAGCGTTGAACCACGGGCGGAAGAGTGAAAGCCTTCGGCTATAGGAACGGATGACTGTCTGTTTGAAAAGCCGCTGGTCCCATAAAGCTGTCGCGGCCACAATTTTGTTGCCGTCGAGTACCATCTGAAAATCAGTTGTTGGCAATCCAAAATCCGCAAGTTGGAGCAGCTCAGCTTCAGTCCAACTGGCCGCAAGCTGTCGGCCCCGCGCACACTCGTTCAAAAAACCCGCGAGTTGCCCGGCCTGTTCCTGGGAAGCGCAGGCATACCGCAAACCAAGGTTCTGGAGGTTTTGCAGAGCTCTTTGGGCGAGTTTATTTAAAGCCGTGGGCTTGCATGAAATCGGGATGAGCAAGGTTTCATACTCAGTAAGGAACCGGTAGTCTGGCATGCCGGGCAAGCGGCGCTCGAGTAGACGAATTGAACGCGCATTGTCGGTAGCGATGCTGGTAAAATAAAATAAGGCCGGCTGGTCCTTCGTCAAGTCGGCAAAAAACTGATACCCACGCCGGACGATATCAAAGCGTCCCTGCACGGAATGATCCAGCCGGAGACCGCTGAGATAACCAACGCGTTGAACCGAGCCATTAACAAAATGCTCCCGGAAGGAACAGCCTCCCATGCAGACAACCTGCTCTCGCTGGAGAGCAACAATGGTTTGATCCTCCAATACTCCCGGCAGTCGTGATCCTAAAAAATAATCAGGTTCACGCTCGAGCGTGAGGGCGATATCTCCAGGCATCGGATGTTCGCGCAACAGCCGGCGGATTTCACCATCGTGTTGCGGTTCCGCCCGGGTGAAGCGGATTTCGATGGATGCCCGGTCGCTTAATTGGCGGTCAACATCGGTCCCTGCCATGATTCGTCTCCCAAAGGATAATGGTCGCGCAAGCTCACATCGGTGCGGTGCATGCCGTTGATCAGGTAAAAATTCCGCCACATGAACCAGTTGCTGCGGTTCACCTGGTCGAACCCGCGCTGGAAGATACTGCGCCACGAGTAAAATTCCCGACGCGCGCCCACACAATTCTGTTGCAAACTTTCCGGAGTCATATTCCGTGGTTGAAATGGAATGCGGTTGTAGCTGTAGCGGACATCCAGCCACCAGGCGTCATAGAGCAGCCGCCCTTCAGTTTCCAACCGCCGGTAGAGTGGAGTGCCGGGGAAAGGAGTGAGGTGATTGAAAGCTGCGATGTAGAGGGCGTGTTCTTTGGCGAATGAAACTGTCTGCTCAAATGCTTCCGGTGTGTCCGCATCGTAGCCAAAAATAAACGTGCCGTAAACCCGGATGCGATGCTTCCGTAAATTGGCCAGCGCCTGCGTGAAGCCGCCCCGCATCGTATTGAACGACTTGTTCATCTCTTTCAAATTGACCGGATTGAGACTTTCAAAGCCGATTAGAACTCCCTGGCAGCCGCTCCGCCGGAGCAAGTCGAGAAACTCCTCATCGTGAGCCGCATTGATGCTCGACTGGCTTACCCAGCGAATTCCCAGCGGTATCAAAGCGCGAAAAAAGTCCTTCGCCTGCTGCAGATTCGAGGTGATGTTGTCATCCACAAAAAAGAAAAGTTTCTTTTGATCTTTCAGAACGGTGAGTTCCGCGATGATGTCATCAATCGGCCTGCGGGTCTGGGTTGAGTTGAACACGGTTTGCACGGCGCAGAACTCACATTTGAAATGACATCCCCGACCGGCTTCGATTAACCCGATGGGCAGATAACGTTTGCCCCGGAAAATGGATCGGTCGGGCTTGAGACCGAAGAGCGAGACCCGGCTGGTTTGACGGTAAAACTTTTCCAGCCGTCCATGACGGGCGTCATCGATCAGGGTGGGCCAGACTGCCTCGGCTTCCCCGGTCACCACCGCTTCCGCATGCCGGGCCACTTCGTCGGGACAGAGCGATGCATGAAATCCTCCCATGACCACCGGAACCCCGCGCTTGCGATATTCCGACGCAATCTGATAGGCGCGTTTGGCCGTGTAGGTTTCCACGCTGATGGCGACCAGATCCGTTGCCTCATCAAAGGGGATAACTTCCATTCGGTCGTCGTAAAACCGGATTTCAACATCTTTGGGAGTCAGCCCCGCGAGTGTGGCTGCGGGCAACGGTTCCATTTGCCAGGTGCGAATATACGATTGCCCCGGACGACGCCCGATGCACGGGTGGATAATGGTCAGTCTCATTTGACGACCAAGGACGCAGCCAAAGGTTCTGTGGCCGGCTGTCGCGTTGCGGGTGGGGCAGGGGCGCGGCCAATGATCCAGTCGCAGTTATAAAATGTGCTCAAGTGATGAGCGTAGAAGCGATAGCCGAGATTGGTGCCGAGCCGGATTGGCCAAGGTGCCGGTGATCGTCCGATGCGTCGCACGATGGAACGGAGGCTATAGGCATGTTTCCAAGCCGTTTCGATGCCGAACTGAAGTTCCTCCACACTCATTTTCGCCGGTTGAAAGACGACATGCTGGCCGTCATACAATTCCCAATTTCTGGTCAGGAGCCGGCCTTCGGAAACGAGACGCAGGTGCAGTGGCGTGTTGGGAAAAGGCGTAACGATGGCGAATCGGGGCAGGTCTATGCCAGCCTGCACGGCAAACTCCGCCGTCTTCATGAATACATCCGGTTCATCGTGATCCAAACCAAAAACAAAACATCCCTGCAGGGCGATCCCATGTTGATGGAGCACTTCCACGACGCGGGCAAAGCGTTCCGGCGCGTTGAAACCCTTATGGCTGTTGCGCAGGTTTTGCGGTGAGATTGATTCCAAACCCATGAGCAATCCTCGGCATCCGCTGCGAGCCGCCAATTCCAACAGCTCGGGATCATCCACCAGGAGCACCGTGCTAAGGCCATACCATTGGACCTTGAGCGGAATCAACGCACGGAATAACTCGCAGGCATATTCGCGGTCGGCAATAAGATTCAAATCCACAAAAATAAGTTTACGCGCCCCATGCTGACGAATGTCCGCAATCACATCTTGCGCCGGCTTCTGATAGGGTCTGCGTCCCCAGGCGGTTGGCACCACGCAGAAGTCGCAGTTATGAATGCAACCCCGCGTGGCCTCGAAAACATTATTGGTCAGATAACGTTTACCCGGCAGGAGATCGCGCCGGGGAAATGGCCGGTTGGCGAGATCAAGCGTAGGGGATTGCTCATAGCGGCTTTTCAGGCAACCCGCGACAAAGTCGTGCAGCAATTGAGGCCAGGTATCCTCGGCGTAACCCACCACTAGGGCATCTGCGTGCGGTTGGGCATCCTCGGGAATCAAGGTAATGTGCGGGCCGCCCAGTACCACCGTCTTGCCCCGGGCGCGAAAGTGGTCCGCCAGTTCATAAGCCCGCATCGCCGTTCCCGTAATCACGGTCAATCCCACCACATCCACATCCAGATCGAGCGGAACGTCATTGATGCCTTCGTCGAAAAGTTGAATCTCAGCCGAAAGCTCACCGGGGACTAGGGCGGCGAGCGTTGTCAGCGTGAGGGGCTGATAACGGAGCGACTTCTTGAAAATGCCGCCCCGATGACGATAGAGCGGCCCTTTCGGGGAGATGAGGGCAATTCTCAGAGGCCGGGTAGTCATAAATTTATCGTCCATGCCTTTCAAGCTGATTGATTATCGGGCTCCATGCCTGGTGTTTCAAATCAAATAGCACGCTCCAACGATTGAAAAAGCTTTTGCTCCATCATTTTTTTCGATGCTTCGCGCAGCAAGTTCGCAATTGTCTGAAGCAGAATCGCAGCGTAGCGTTGAAGCACAATGACGTCATGGTGTTGTGAATGGCCGTTTACCCGGCTTATATGAAACAAGATATTTCAGTCACGCAACCACTAAAGATTCCGTCAAAACTCAACTCCACAATTGTCGTCGCTCAGTTAGCGGCCATTGGCTCCTGTTTTTATGCGGCAGCGCATGTCCACGCCTGGTGGTTGCTGCTTCTCCTGGCCCTGTTCTTCGGCGCAGTGATGAATTCTGTTTATTCCATCGTGCATGAAGCGGAGCATGCCATGCTTTTTAACAACCGGTCGTTGAATGATGTGGTGGGCAGCCTGATGGCGCTGTTCTTCCCGGCGCCTTTCCATCTGATTCGTCAAGGACACCTCGGTCATCATCTCCGGAATCGATCCGACGATGAGGCCTTCGATTTCTACTTTGAAGAGGACCATAAGGTTTGGAAATTTCTGGTTTGGTATGGAATTTTAACCGGGCTGTATTGGGTGATCGTGGTTCTTAGCAATGTTGTCTTCCTCTTCTTTCCCTTCGCGCTGAACCAGAAGTATTGGCAGGTGGACCAGGCATCGACGGCGTTCATGAAATCCTTGAACCCGCTTTACCGGAGAATCATCCAGCTTGAGTGTGCGGCGGTCATTATTTTGCATGTCGCTGCGGTCTGGCTCATTAAGATCCCGGTTGCCAACTACTTGGTGATGTATGCCGGATTCGGTTTCATGTGGTCGGCCATGCAATATGTGCATCATTACGGCACCGAACGGCATGTAACGCGGGGAGCGCGCAATCTCTGGATCTGGGGACCCCTGGATCGTCTTTGGCTCAACCACAATTGGCACCTGACTCACCATCAGCATCCGTCGATACCATGGGTCCACTTGACCCGCGTGGGGACGACGGAAAGTCCGGATCGCGGTTTTTTAATTTCCGCGTACCTGAAGATGTGGCGCGGACCCCGTCTGGCGAAGGAACGCATCCAAAACAAACACGCGGAGAATGTCATTCCCTGAGCAAGGCATAAGTCCAGACATGTCCTATTCCGAACCTTGCATTCAAGCCGACCGGCCTAAGTCTCGCGCTTCGCTACCGACCAGGCTTTTCTCCCGTATCATCGCGCACTGGGAGAGGAAGCTTTTGCTGACCCTGGCCTTGAACCTTTTCTTCTGGGTGGGTTATGCCTGGCTCGGTCATCATGCCGTGTTCCCACTTAGAAATGTTCCCGCGACCTGGTTGGACACACTCATTCAATTCAGTCCGCAACCTTGGGGATGGATATACCTCTCGCAATTTCTTTATACCGGAACCTTGCCTTGGTTGATTAATAGCAAGCCAGGCCTGCGCCGCTATGTCGTCGGGTTGCTCTGGATGTGCAGCATCAGTTTCCTGGCGTTCCTTTTCTTTCCGACGGTTGGGCCGCGCGTCGAGTATCATGGCCAAAACTTCGCCGTTGCCTTAATACAACATTACGACGGCGCTTTGAATGCATTCCCTTCACTGCATGCGGCATTCCTCGTTTATACCTTTGCTCTTGGATGGCGATTGTTTCCGGGCAGGATTCCACCAAGCTTCATTGGCGTTTGTCTTTTGTGGGCCGGTTTGATCCTGTATTCAACCCTGGCTACCAAACAGCATTACACCCTGGATTTGATGGCAGGTTGTCTGCTGGGGTTCGGTGCAGATAGGCTGGCTTGGGGCAATTTTGCCGGTTGCAAGGAAGCGAGGACGATGTCCCGCAGCAGCGGCAGCGCGTCCCAGGCGGGTATCATATAATGATCCGCCCCCCAGATTGGGCAAATGATACCCGGCAACTGATTCATATCACCCAGCAAGACTCCGCCACCATCATTAGGACCCAGCGACTCAAGTCGTTCGTAAGCGCGAGTGGCCCACTGGTGGCAAAGGTGCCGTCTCATCGGAAATCCATAAACATGCACCAGTCGCATTCCTGCTGGAAGGGCAGGCCAGCTTGTGAGTGGCGCATCCTCACCCCACGCCAGTTCGTTAATGGTCGCGGGACTATGACCTTGCAGACGCAACATCCAGCGAACCCAAAAGTGCCGCCACGGACGCGCCTTCAGCCAACTGACCAGCGGCGTGCCCTGGACGATGCCGCTGAAATTAACCCAGGCTTGCACATTCGCGAAGGTTGCTTGGGAATCCGGCAACCCCAAAGCCTGCTTCACATCCGTGGAGCCTTTGCTCAAACTAACCAACACTATTCGGCGGCAGCGCCGGGCCTCGAGCCATTTAACAATTAACCTCGCGTTTTGGGTCAAGGCTCCGAAGCTTTTTACCGGAATCAATTCTGTCGGAACGCCCATGAGGCGCGCAATTTCCAGGATACGCTTTCCGTCGGCGCCCGTATGTTTGTGCTGACGATAAAACGCGCCCGGCACGATGCCGATCAAATCAATCTGCGAGCCAGCATCAGAATCCAGGGATTCCAATCGAGCGGTAAATTCTGCTTGCGCGGGCGTTCGCAGCAACCGGTCATGCAGGACGGCGGTGGCGAAATCGAGGCCTTCCACCCGTGAGAGTCCGCTTAAAGCAGAGATCGACAGTTGGGGTAGAGTGCGTTCCGGATGCCATTCTGCAGCCCGTTTCAGCAGCCGGGTCTCTTCGAGATCAAGAAACCGTTTTTGCCTCTCCAACAGAGTCACGCTTTGGTTTTCAATGTTTGCTTGCGCCGAACCATCAGGCAAATGCCGCCACCAACCAAAATTCCCAGCACTCCTCCGGCCAGTCCTGCCCACAACCCGGTTTTATGTAAGGCGAGTGACAGCACCGGGTTGTCAAAGGCATTGACGGAGGCATGAAAACTGGTCAGCAGCCAGCGGTCTCCCCGTTTCGCAACCGTTGCGGTAAAGAGAGTATGGAAGGGCAGTTCGCTCCCATCCATCAAGGTGAAACGATCATGCAGGTTTCCCCAAGAAACGGCCCAGTCGCCATAAACTTGGCGGCCAAGAATTTCGGGCTCGGATTTAATGTCGCGAACAATCCGGTGTTCACCCTGCATCATCTTGCGGTAATAAGCGCGAACCGCTTCCGGACCCTGGCACACTTCTCCGTTCTGCCAGGTGACCACAGCGTTGGGGTCGAGGTAGGTTAATAACCGTTCTACGTCTCCCTTGTTAAAGCTGTCGACCAATCCTTCCCGCAGTTGAGAGATGGCCTGGGTTGCATCCAGACTGGCTGGCGGCGGGTTGGTCTGGGCCATCCCGGTGGATACAGAGAAAAGGAGGACCAATAGCAGCAATTGTTTCATAGAGTCTCTTTGGATTTAGAATGAATAGTGTGAAGCCAATTGAAATAATCCACAAGCACCTTATCGGCTTCAATAGCCCGCTGCGGATTGAATCGTATGCCCTGGGAAGGCTCCACGTCGGACCTCACAAACTCACGGATGAACCTTTTTCTCAGCCATAAATCGATGGGATCAACAATCCGTCGCCCAACCATCGTCCGGCTGCGCGGCACTAATACTATGTCTCGAATCAGGGTCTGGCCATTGGCCAGCGGAATGAAACTGACAATGCCGTAGCTCGTCGTGCGCCGAAACCGGGCGGAGACCAGCACCAGATTTCCATACCAGTTGGTTACGGTCATGGTTACCTTTGGGCCGGATACCAATCGTGTCAGGTGATCGTATATGGAATTGCCGCCGACTTGAAAATCAGCCTGGAGCCGCCACGCGAAAGGATACGGAGAATCAACGATGGGTTCGCCCAGCAACGTGCGATCATGGTGCATTATCTCCAGGAGCGGCAGAGGCCGGTGCGCTTCACCCGTTCGCGGCCCTACCACAAGGACGACAACGGCCACGTGGAACAGAAGAACTGGACGCATGTGCGTCAACTGCTGGGTTACG
>JAQGPC010000196.1 GCA_028293285.1 Pedosphaera sp. | reverse complement strand
GTCGTGCTCAGGCAACGGTTCGAGTTTAGGACAAGGGGCGCGCGCGGAACGAGCTACTACGACGCATCACGTTTGCACGTATGCGAGATGCGAACGTTCTCTGCGCACACCGTCCTCTGCCCGGTTGCAACCGGGCAGAGGACTCCCAACTTGACCGGCTTTTTCAAACCTGCCAAGCGAGACTTATGAGAAGATACAAGATACGAGTTGGGACTTGCGCCGGAAATGGCAGGGAGGGGATATGTTAGGACGGCGGGCAGGAGCTTTGCCAGTCCGGGAGACAATATGGTTGGGGGCGGGCGGGTAGCGATTTATGGGATTTTCAATTATAATAGGTGACAGAATGGTGCGGAAATATACGAAAAGGGAGCGCTTGCAATCCTTTGGAAGGCAATCCATGCTAACGCTGCGAAATTCAAGCGCGGCATTACGCGCCATTTGACAGCATGAGTACATCTCCAGAAACTGATTTTGATTTGGAAAAGCTTTTCCTGCCCGCTTGGGCTCAGGAATCGCCGTCCGTTAACCGTTACGCAAAACATCCCGGCGATGACCGGCCTGACCGCAGATTTGATGATCGGCGCGGCGGCGGGGGCCGTCCGCAGGGTCGCGGTGGGCCTGGCGGCGCGGGTGGTGGCCGTGGAGGCCAAGGCCAAGGACAGGGACGTCCAGCCGGTGGCGGTTTTGGCGGGGGCCAAGGTCGGCCGAGCGGACCGAGGCGCGAAGGTGACCGGAGTGGCCAGGGTGGCGGCGGTTTCGCTCGTGGACCGAGAGGCGCAGGCCAAGGCCAGGGACGCCGGGATGATCGTGGGCCGCGTCGCGATGACCGTGGTGAACGGCGCGAAGCACCGTTGCCGATGCCGGAGCTGAATGTTTCCTTGGTGCCGGATGACAAGGGCGTGGAATCGCTTTCGCGGCAGATCAAGATGAGCGGGCGTTCGTTCCCGTTGTTTGATATTGCCCAGATGATTTTGCAGAAGCCGGAGCGGCACATGGTGCGGCTCGAGGTGAAGAAGAAGGCGGATGGCCAGCCGATCCAGCCGTTGTTGCTGTGCGCGATTGATGATTCGATCTGGCTTTCGGAAGCGGAGGCGGTGAGTCATGTGTTGGAGAAGCATTTCGCGACGTTTTACCAGATGGAGAAGACGCCGACGGACCCGCCGAAGGGGACTTATACGTTCGTGGCGCAGTGCGGGATGAGCGGAGTGATTTTGGGCCCGCCGAATTATCACGATTACCAGAACCAATTGCGCAAGTTGCACGCGGAACGTTTTTCGCGGATGCCGTTCGATATGTTCAAGTCGCGCGTGAAGATCGTGAAGGACGAGGCAACGGTGAAGAAGTGGATCGAAGACCAGAGTTTTAAGACGGAGTTTGTTTGCCTGAACGTGCCGGAATCGACGCGGCTGGCTAGTCGTGAAGAGGTGGAGAAACATTTCCGCGAAGTGCACCTGGCGAACATCATCAAGCCAGTGGACAAATACACGATGACCGGGACGGCGAGCCGACAGGTCCGCACGCCCGCATTGCAACGGTTGTTGCGGTCGGTGTGGGAAGACCAGCGGAGGTTCCCGCTGCAGATCGCGACGGTGTTGAGCCAGCAATTTGCTTCGCACGGTTTGCAATTTTTCAAGGTGAACAAGACCGTCACGCATGTGTCGGTGGCGCGACCGCATTATTTGGATTTGGAAACGACGCCGGTATCGGACCAGGTGAAGAAGATTGTGCAGTTCATCGATGCGACGAAGAAGTGCACGCGGAAGCAATTGGTGGAAGCCTTGGCGCCAACACCCAAGGCACAGCCAGCAGCAGCACCGGCACCCGCAACGCCAGTTCCCGCAGCAGCGGAAGGTGCGCCAGCCGAAGCCGCTCCGAGCGCGCCCGCAGCTGCACCTGCACCGGCTCCTGAAGCGGTGACGACACCGGAACAGGCGGCGATCATTGGTGATTTGCATTGGTTGATTCACCAAGGACATGTGATTGAGTTCGCAAATGGAATCTTGGAAACGGCCAAGAAGCCGTTGCCAAAGCCGGTGAAGGCACCGAAAGCGCCAGCCCAGCCGACTGCTGAAGCAGGTGCGACGCCGGAAGCTCAGGCCACTGCAAGTGCAGAGCCGGAAGCAACTCACGAGAGTCCGGTGGAAAATGCAACACCAGCCGCAGAAACGGCGACGCCGACAGAATCCGCTGGCGAACCGCCGCGTGAAAATGCCACGCCGGAAACGCAAGGATAGAGATTTAGTTTATGCCTTTTAGCAAATTGGGTCTTTCTCAGGCCATGGTCGACGGGGTCAAGGCCATGGGATATATCGAACCTACGCCGATTCAATTGCGCGCCATTCCGTTGGTGCTCGAAGGGCAGGATGTCATTGGCAGCGCCCAAACGGGCACGGGCAAGACGGCGGCTTTCGCGCTGCCGATTCTCTCCAAACTGGACAAGCATGAGCCGCGTCCACGGGTGTTGATTCTGGAGCCGACGCGTGAGTTGGCGTCGCAGGTGGAAACGGCGTTTCGGGATTTTGCGAGGTTTACCAATTTGCGCGCGGCGGTGTTGTATGGCGGCGTGGGTTACGGCAAACAGATGGATGCCTTAAAGAGCGGACTGGATGTGATCATTGCGACGCCGGGGCGATTGCTGGACCATATGGAACGGGGCACGTGCCGGTTGGACAATGTAAAATATCTGGTGCTCGACGAAGCGGACCGGATGCTGGACATGGGCTTCCTGCCGGATGTGCGGCGCATCGTGGAGAAATGTCCGCGCGAACGGCATACATCACTTTTTTCCGCGACGGTTCCGCCGCAGATCGAAACGCTCATCAAGTGGGCGATGAAAAATCCGCAGACCATTGAGATTGGCGCGCGCCGGTCGCCTGCGGAAACGGTGAAGCATGTGATTTATCCAGTTGCGGAAGATCAGAAAAGTGATTTGCTCCGGGAATTGTTGGAGCGGGTGAATTACGAGTCAGTGATTATTTTTTGCCGCACGAAGCATCGGGCGGACCGCATCGCGCATTTGCTGAAGCGCAATAATCATGCGGTGGCGGTGCTGCATTCGAATCGCACGCAACGCGAGCGCGAGGAAGCGTTGAAGGGTTTTCGCAATGGCAGGTTTGAGGTGTTGGTGGCGACGGACATTGCCGCGCGCGGGTTGGACATTGCGGATGTGAGCCATGTGATTAATTACGACGTGCCGCAGCATCCCGAGGATTATATTCATCGCATTGGACGGACAGGTCGCGCGGAAGCGACGGGGGATGCGTTTACTTTAATGGTGGCGGAAGATTCGCAGCATGTGCAGTCCATTGAGCGGTTCATCGGCTCGAAGGTGGAGCGGATCAAGCTCGAGAATTTCAATTACAAATACACGGCGCTGTTTGAAGAAGGCAAGCCGGGCCAGCCGGTGGGTTACGAGCGGAAGGTCAAGGGCGTGCGATTGAGCGGCGGATATTATTTCGGACCGGCCAAGCGTCGTCGCCGCTAATTGCTCGAATGATTTTGGCGCTCGCCAGAATTTGGTTTTTCCATTACCAGCTTAGGCAATGATTGACCGTCGAGCGTTCTATGAGCAGCGGGCTCCTTTTCGACTTCGAGAAACCGACCGCTATTACCAGCAGTTGCTGCGCAGGCATTTCGCATTTTTGATTCCGTCGGGGGCGCGCGTGTTGGAAGTGGGTTGTGGGATTGGTGATTTGCTGGCGGCGGTGAAACCGAGTCGTGGCGTGGGGGTGGATTTCAGTAAGCAGATGGTCAAGCTGGCGCAGGAGCGTCATGCGGGATTGGAATTTCAAGTGGCGGAGGCAGTGGAATTTTCCGCCAACGATAAATTCGATTACGTTATTCTTTCCGATTTAGTGAATGATCTTCCCGATGTCCAGGCAGTCTTGGAACGTCTGCAAACTGTGACCCATTCGGGCACGCGGCTGGTCCTGAATTTTTATAATAATTTGTGGCGGCCCATTTTGAATGCGTCAGAAAAAATGGGAGCCAAAGGGCCGACGCAATTGCAGAACTGGCTTTCGCGGGATGATATGACAAACCTGCTGCACCTGGCAGGCTGGGAAGTGATCAAAACGGAGACGCGCATTTTGTGGCCGACCGGAACTCCGTTGGTGGCACCGGTGTTGAATCGCTGGTGCGCGCCGTTGCTGAAACATTTTTGCCTGACGATAGTGATGGTGGCGCGGCCCAAACCGCAAGCAGCGGCAAGGCCGGAATATAGTTGCTCGGTGGTAATCCCGGCGCGCAATGAAGCGGGGAACATTGAGGCGGCGGTGCAACGGACGCCGGAGATGGGACTGGGCACGGAGATTATTTTCATTGAGGGACATTCCAAGGACAATACTTGGGAGGAGATCAATCGCGTGGCGGCGAAGTATCCGCAACGAAAAATCAAAGTGCTGAAGCAGCAGACGAAAGGGAAGGGCGGGGCCGTGCGTGAAGCGTTTGCAGCGGCGACGGGTGATATTTTATTTATTCTCGATGCGGACCTGACGATGCCGCCGGAGGAGTTGCCGAAGTTTTATGAAGCGGCGCGGTCGGGCACAGCGGAGTTTGTGAACGGTGTGCGGCTGGTGTACCCGATGGAAGATGAGGCGATGCAATTCCTGAACATGATCGCCAATAAATTGTTCGGGCTGACGTTCAGTTGGCTGCTGGGCCAGAACATCAAGGACACGCTGTGCGGCACGAAGGTTTTGTTTCGATCCGATTACGAGAAGATTGCGAAGAACCGGGCTTACTTTGGCGAGTTCGATCCGTTCGGGGATTTCGATCTGATTTTCGGCGCGGCGAAACTTAATTTGAGCATGGTGGACTTGCCGATTCGTTATCGCGCGCGGACGTATGGCGAGACAAACATCCAGCGTTGGAGCCATGGGTGGTTGTTATTGCGGATGGTGTTGTTCGCCGCACGACGGATGAAATTCATCGCATGATTTCGCTGGAACAACATCAGGTTGAGATCCAAAAAAATTTGCAGGCGTGGGAAGCCAAGCCATTGTTGCAGGAGATTTACGCGTCGTTTTATCAGCGGATTATTTCGTTAATTGATCCGAAAATACCGGGGCGGATTGTGGAAATTGGTTCGGGTATCGGCAATCTCAAAACACATTTGCCGGGCGCGATCAGCACGGATTTGTTTGCGAATCCGTGGTTGGATGTGGTGTGTGATGGGTACGATTTGCCGTTCAAGAGTGGGAGTCTGTCGCATCTGGTGTTGTTCGATGTGTTTCATCATCTGCGCGCGCCGAATGCTTTTTTGCGGGAAGCAAGACGAGTGTTGAATCGGTCGGGACGGCTGATTTTGTTCGAGCCGTATATCAGTTGGAGCAGCTTTCCGATTTATGGATTGTTGCACCACGAACCCGTGGGGCGGAAGCAGCCGCTGAACATGGGTTTATCATTGCCGAGGCCGCGTGATTATTATGCGGCGCAGGGAAATGCCACGCGGTTGTTCTTCGACAAGGAAATTTCCGGCTGGCCGGAAGGGTGGAATGCTTTCCATGCGCAGGCGTTCAGCAGTTTTAGCTATTTGTTTTCAGGCGGGTACAGCAAGCCATCAACTTACCCCGCAAGCTGGCTGAAAGGAATTCAGCAATGTGATGCAGCATTGTCCCGCTGGCCGCGACTGTTTGGCGGGCGGTGTTTAGTTGGACTACAACCGAAATAAACCGGCGGCTTACTTCATCAGCTCTTCGGCAATTTGCACGGCGTTGAGGGCGGCGCCTTTGAGCAATTGATCGCCAGCGACCCAGAAGCAGAGGCCGTTATCGAGCGCGCAATCCATGCGGATGCGGCCGACCTGGCAGTTGTATTTCTCGGCGACGTAGAGGGGCAGCGGGTATTCGGCTTTTTCCGGCGAGTCGACGAGGTCGATGCCGGGGGCTTTGGAAAGTACGGCACGGGCGGCTTCGACAGAGACGGGTTTTTCAAATTCTGCGCTAACAGCCACGGAGTGGGCGCGGTAAACGGGCACACGCACACACGTCACGCTGGCGCGGAAGGCGGCGTGGTGCATGATTTTACGGCCTTCGTTTTCCATCTTCATTTCTTCCTTGGTGTAACCGCTGGGGAGAAATGAATCGACATGGGGCAGGACGTTGAAGGCGATTTGATGCGGATAGACTTCCTTGGTCACCGGTTTGCCGGCGACGACCTGGCCGACTTGACGTTCGAGTTCTTCGATGGCTTTGGCACCGGTGCCGGAGACGGCTTGATAGCTGGAAGCAAAAATCCGTTTTACGCCGAAGGCTTGATGCAAGGGGTACAGCGCCATGAGGGTAATGGCGGTGGTGCAATTCGGGTTGGCGATGATGCCTTTGTGATGCTTCACGTCGGCGGCGTTGATTTCGGGGACGACCAACGGGACCGAATTGTCCATGCGGAAAAAGCTGGAGTTATCGACAACGACGCAACCGGCCTTGGCGGCGATGGGGGCGAACTCTTTCGAGATGCTGCCGCCCGCGCTGAAGAGGGCGATGTCGATGCCGGGGAACGAGTCTTTGGTCAGTTCCTGAATCGCGATGTCCTGGCCTTTATACTTCAGCTTCTTGCCGACGGAGCGGGCGGAAGCGAGCAAAGTCAGTTTGCCTACTGGAAAATTGCGCTTTTCCAGCGTCTTGATCATTTCGATGCCGACGGCGCCCGTCGCGCCAACCACAGCCACATGCGGATTACGATTCATAAAGCAGGCCAGTATAATCACTGGCCGGAAGGTGTCAACGGGGGGTGAAATGCGGTGGTAGGCAAGTCCAGCGCGGCGGGCTGAGGACAGCCCCGCCCTACCAAGCTCGTGGATGGCGTCATTTACTGTATGCGGGTGCTTAAGCGCTTTGGGTTGTTCTTGGACAGGCCAAGATGCCTGTCCTACCTAAGTGGTTTAATTTTAAATAAAACTCGAAATTTGGCGTCCAACCTCTCAGACTTTAAATAATGTCCATGATTCAGCGTACGATTCAGGTTGGCTTTGAACTTCGGGTGTATTTCACCGAGGGAGTCTTTGCGCCTGCCAATCCGCTGTTGAAGGAAGTCCTGATACGTGAGGGGGACGAACGAGTTCACAAAGTTTTAGTGGTTTTGGACGAAGCGTTGGCCCAGGGGCGGCCTGAGTTGGTGCAAGACATTGAAGCTTATTTTGCCACGGCGTCGGAGCGGTTGAAGCTGGTTTGTCCGCCGATGATTATCGAGGGGGGCGAGCGGACCAAGAATTCCTATTTTCACGTTTCGGAAATTCATTCACATATTGATCGGTATCACATTGACCGCCATTCATATGTCATCGCCGTGGGTGGCGGGGCATTGCTGGATATGGCGGGTCTGGCGGCTTCGACGGCGCATCGTGGCGTGCGGCATGTGCGAATTCCCACCACCACGCTCAGCCAGGCGGATTCCGGCGTGGGGGTAAAGAATGGGATTAATGCCTTTGGTAAAAAGAATTTTATTGGCACGTTCACGCCGCCGTATGCAGTGGTGAATGATTTCGAGATGCTGGAAAGCCTTTCGCCGCGAGATAAGCGCGCAGGTTATGTGGAGGCGGTGAAAGTGGCGCTGATTCGGAACAAGGAATTTTTTGAGGAGATCGAGCGCGATGCCAAACTGCTTGGTGAATTCGAGCCAAAGGTGATGCAACATCTGATTCGCCGCTGTGCTGAATTGCATTTGAACCATATCGCCACGTCGGGTGATCCGTTCGAGTTTGGCTCGGCGCGGCCATTAGATTTCGGGCATTGGGCCGCGCATAAGCTGGAACAATTGTCGGAGTATAAGATCCGCCATGGCGAGGCGGTGGCGGTGGGTATTGCACTGGATGTGATTTATTCGCGCAAGATGGGATTGCTGGAGGCTCCGGCGGCGGAACGTATTTTATCTCTGCTGGAGACGCTGGGCTTCGAGCTTTTTGCCAATGAACTCCTGCATGTGGATTCGGATCATTCCCTCATTATTCTGAATGGCTTGGAAGAATTTCGCGAACATCTGGGGGGCGAGTTGACGATTACCTTGTTGAAGGGAATTGGCCATGGGTTTGAGGCGCATGAGATGAGTTTGCCGAAGGTGGTGGAGGCCATTCATGAATTGCAGGAGCGGCATAATGAGCGGGCGAAGGTTTATCAGGTGTTTGGGTAAGAGAGTTCGGTGTTGGTTACAGGTCTTGCATAGAGGGGCTGCTTCTTTAATCTTAATTCAGACTGAACGGCAACGGATTAAGAGTAAGATTATGATTAGGATTAAGATAGAAAGGGTCGCTATTTTCTTCAGGCTGGTGCGGTACCAATAAACCGAATGAATCGTACGGTTGTCCTCAATGTGGTTGGTCTTACTGAGTCACTGCTCGGTGATGCGACTCCGCGCATCAGCCAGTTTTTAGCTAAAGGGGCGAAGGCCAATGTTGTCCCGGCTTTTCCGGCGGTCACGTGCACGGCGCAATCCACTTATTTGACCGGGACGCCGCCGTCGCAACATGGGATTGTCGCCAATGGGTGGTATAATCGCGAGTTGGCGGAGGTTCAGTTTTGGAAGCAATCGAATCACCTGGTGCAGGGGCGTAAGATTTGGGAGGAATTGCGCGAGCTGGATCCGAAGTTCACCTGCGCGAAACTTTTTTGGTGGTATAACATGTATTCCACAGCGGATTATTCCATCACGCCACGTCCGATGTATCCGGCGGATGGGCGCAAGTTTTTCGATATTTATGCGTGGCCTTTTTCCATCCGGTCGGAAATAAAAAAGGAGTTGGGTGAATTTCCATTTCCGACTTTTTGGGGGCCGGCGGCGGGAATCCAGACCCCGCAAGGTGCACCGGATGCGTGCTCACGCTGGATTGCGGAGTCGGCCAAGTGGACGGAAAAGAAATATGCGCCGACGCTAAGTTTGGTTTATTTGCCGCACTTGGATTATAATCTGC
This sequence comes from Pedosphaera sp., assembly GCA_028293285.1. GTDB lineage: Bacteria > Verrucomicrobiota > Verrucomicrobiia > Limisphaerales > Pedosphaeraceae > Pedosphaera. The sequence continues at coordinate 20,074 of JAQGPC010000196.1, read as the reverse complement.
AACGACTCGGGCCAAAGCATCCGGATATTACGCAGGATTTGCGGCAGATTGATGCCATTGTTGGAGACTTGATTGAGTTCTTTCAAAAGCGTTCCGTGCAAATGGCGTTGCTTTCAGAATATGGCATTACGCAGGTTGATACGCCCATCCATATAAACCGGCTGCTCCGGGAAAATCATTGGCTGACGATCAAGGAAGAGCTTGGTCTGGAAATGCTGGATGCCGGAGCGAGCAAGGCTTTTGCGGTTGCCGATCATCAAGTCGCACACATTTATTTGAATGACCGATCTTTGGAAGACAAAGTGCGCGCAATTCTGGAAAAGGAAGCAGGTGTGGCCTCGGTGCTCGACCGGAAGCAACAGACAGCCATGGGAATTGAGCATGCTCGCAGCGGCGATCTGATTGCGGTGGCAAAGGAGAATGCGTGGTTCACTTACTATTATTGGTTCGACGATGTCAAAGCGCCGGATTTTGCCAGATGCGTCGATATCCATCGCAAGCCGGGCTATGACCCGGTTGAACTTTTTCTGGATCCGAAAATTCCTGCAGTGAAACTGAAGATTGCGTGGAAATTGCTGAAAAAGAAACTGGGATTTCGTATGCTGATGGATGTGATTCCGCTGGATGCGACATTGGTCAAGGGTTCGCACGGTTGCAGACCTGCCAGTCCCGGTGATTATCCTTTGTTCATTACCGAACGAGCTGAACTGTTAACGAATGGACAGTTGAATCCGACGGATGTTTATCATCAGATCAAACGTCATGTGCTACACTGATACACCTGTCGCATGAGTCATTTCCAGAAACTGTGCTTTGCCATTTTGTTGATGGTATTGGCCGGTGCTGCTCTTGCGGAGAATTGGCCGGGTTGGCGCGGACCGCGTGGGGATGGAACCAGTTTGGAAACGAACGTGCCGATTTATTGGAATGCAACGAGCAACGTCGTTTGGAAGACGGAAATTCCGGGGATTGGCCATGCTTCACCGATTGTATGGGAAGACCGGGTATTTACCGTTTCAGGTTTGCGAGACACACAAGACCGCGTGTTAATCTGTTTGGATAGGAAAACGGGCAAAATACTTTGGCAAAAAACGGTCTTCACCGCCCCACTTGAAAACAAACACAGGTTGAATAGCCACGCATCGAGCACGCCAGTGACGGATGGAAAATTAGTTTACGTCACGTTTCTGCAACAACGGGAAATGTTAGTGGCGGCTTATGATTTCAAAGGGGAACAAAAATGGCTGGTTCGACCCGGCCCTTTTGCCAGTGTGCATGGATTTTGCAGTTCACCCATTTTGTTCAAGGACAAAGTCATCGTTAATGGCGACCATGACGGGGATTCCTACATTGTTGCGCTGGATCGTAAAACTGGAAAAACGCTTTGGAAAACGCCGCGCGAAAATCATACGCGCAGTTATTGCGTGCCAATCATACGCGAAATGGCGGGGCGGACGCAAATGGTGCTGACTGGCGACAAGTGCGTGGCGAGCTATGATCCGAATAATGGCAAGCGGCGCTGGATCATTGATGGGCCAACGGAGCAGTTCGTGGCTTCGCCGGTTTACAGTGAAAAAACGGGGCTGATTTATATCACGGGCGGCTTTCCCGATCATCATATTCTGGCCATAAAACCTGACGGAAATGGGAATGTCACCAAAACACACATTGTTTGGCGGACGATCAAAGGGGTGTCTTATGTTCCGTCTCCAATCATTTCCGGAGATTATTTTCTGATAGTTTCCGATCAAGGCTTTGGCACGTGCTTTGAAGCCAGTTCTGGCAAAAGTTTCTGGCAGGAGCGATTGGGGGAACACCATGCCTCACTGATTTCCGCCAATGGGCTCGTTTACTTTTTGTCGGACCAGGGAGTCGCCACGGTAGTGAAGCCAGGGCCGGAATTTCACGCGGTGACAAAAAATGAATTGGGGGAAGGTTGTTTTGCTTCGCCAGCCATCAGCCAGGGACAGATTTTTTTGCGCGGGGAAAAGCACCTGTTTTGCATTGGAGGAAATTAGGCTCAGTCGCCAATGGGAGACGAGCTTTCGTCCGTCCCGCCGATACTTTTTTCTTGGGTTTATATCAGGGCCTGACAAATTGACAGGGCATGAGTTTAAATCAGCCTGAGAACGCCATGGCTGGGAAGGGTGCCGAGGCCTGGTTTACGCCCTGGCGCTTTGCCGCCATTCTTGCTCTTTTGATCCTGGCGTGTTTTCCCCGGGTCATAGTCGGCTTTGAAACTTTCTTTTATCGGGACTTTGGAGGATTTGGTTATCCTTTGGCCTTTTACCACAAAGAGGCCTTTTGGCGTGGAGAGATACCGCTTTGGAACCCGGAGAGTTATTGCGGCCTGCCGTTTACGGCGCAATGGAATACGCTGACACTTTATCCACTTTCATTATTTTACCTGTTATTTCCACTGCCATGGTCGCTGGGAATATTCTGTCTGGGCCATCTTTTTTTGGCAGGAATGGGGATGTATTTCCTGGCTTACCGCTGGACCAACCATCGCCTGGCAGCGGCAATCGCGGGAGTGATTTTTGCATTTAATGGCCTGACCTGGTACTCGTTAATGTGGCCGAACAATATCTCGGCCCTGGCTTGGATGCCATGGGTGGTGCTGGCGGTTGAACGAGCATGGCGCGAAGGGGGCAGGCGCATCGTAGTAGCGGCCCTGGTGGGAGCCATGCAAATGCTTGCCGGCGCGCCGGAGGTCATCATGCAGACCTGGTTCGTGTTGGGGGTCATGTGGCTGGTGCAGTTTTATTTGGGAGAGATCGCACGGCCAAAGCTGGTTGGACGGGCAGCGGTAGTTTGTTTTTTAGTGGCGGCTTTGGCGGCGGCGCAATTACTGCCATTTCTTGACTTGTTGAAACATTCGCAACGGAGCATTGATTTCGGCGATTCGCAATGGGCCATGCCGGCCTCGGGTTGGGCAAATTATCTGGTACCCATCTTTCATTGCCACACGGGAGTGTACGGCGCCTTTACTCAAATCAACCAATATTGGACCAGTTCCTATTACATGGGAATTGGCACGGTGATGTTTACGTTGCTGGCGATTTGGCGGGTTCGGGGGCAGCGGGTCTGGCTGCTCGCCAGCCTGGCGTGCTTCAGCATGATAATGGCATTGGGTGAACATGGTTTGGTGTACTCCGGGCTTAAACATGTGCTGCCACAACTGGGCTTCATGCGCTTTCCCATCAAATTTATTGTGATGGCGACATTCCTGATTCCGTTGCTGGCGGCGATGGGTTTCAATTGGTTAATGACCCTGCCGGATGAACAGTGGCGGCAAGGTTGGAAAAAAACGAAGGTTGTGGGGTGGGTTTTGCTGGGGTTGATCAGCCTGATCATTTGGTTCGCATGCAAGCATCCGCTGCCATCAGATAATGTCAATGCGACCATCAAGAATGCGTTCAGCCGCGGCTTATTCCTGGTGCTCATCCTCGGTTGCGTGGCGGTGCTGCACACGCGCTCGGGGACAAAGATACAATGGTGGCTGCAAATCGGCCTGATTGTTTTATTTTGGATGGATGTGTTTACACACGCTCCCAATTTAAGTCCCACCGTAGAACGCTGGGTATGGAACCCCGACAGTACGCGGGAATACTTCAAATGGGGGGACCAGCTTCGACCCGGCGTTTCGCGTGCGATGTCAAGCGTGGAGGCATTGAACAAAATTCACTTTGCTTCGGTAGGCCAGGCGGAACCGGATGTGAACGGACGTCGATTAGGATTATTTGCAAATTATAATCTGCTGGATCATGCCTCAAAGTTTGATGGTTTCTTTTCCCTCTATATCCATGAAATGGATGATGTTGTCGTCACGAAATATTTGGGCACAAACGCGGCGACAGGATTGAAAAATTTTCTTGGGGTCGCGTTCGTCAGCCATCCGGTGAATCCCGTGGATTGGGTGGGTCGGGATTCGTTTTTGCCCATGGTCACGGGCGGACAAAAACCGGTGTTCGTAGAGGATACGACGGCATTGGATGTTATTTTTGATGAGAGATTCAATCCGCAGCGCGCAGTTTATCTTTCTCCCGAGGCAGCGAAAGTGGTGAAGGCCACGAATTGGACGGACGTCAAAATTACTTCGCGGGAGTTCTCCGCGCAACGAGTGGGAGTGGAAGTGGAGACAGCAGCGCCCGCCATGGTGGTCATAGCACAAGCTTACTATCATCCGTGGCAGGCTTATGTAGATGGAAAGCCAACAAGGTTGTGGCGGGCAAACCATGCGTTTCAAGCGTTGGAAGTTCCGGCGGGGAAACATCGAGTGGAAGTGGTCTATAAAGATAAAATGTTTTTGGCTGGCACACTAATTTCGCTGGTCACCTTATTGAGCTGCGGCGTGGCCTGGCTCAGAAGCCGCAAGGCTCTTAAATCCACTTAAAATGTTGGAACATGGCAATAATCGCTGATCAATCGGGTGCCAGACAGCGGACCGCAATTCCTCTCGATGTGGACGCGTGGTTTACCCCGTCGCGTCTGGTGTGGCTCATTGGTTTTTTGATTTTTGCCACCTACCCCGACGTGGTGCTTGGCACACACTCCTTTTTTTATCGCGACTTCGGCTTATTCAGCCATCCGGTTGCCTTGTATCATCGTAATAGTTTCTGGCAGGGTGAAGTGCCGCTGTGGAATCCATTCAACGACTGCGGGCTGCCATTTCTCGCGCAATGGAATACGATGGCGTTGTATCCCTTTTCGCTCTTTTACATTCTGTTACCCCTCCCCTGGTCGCTAAATATATACTGCCTTGGCCATTTGTTACTCGCGGGAGTTGGCATGTATTTTTTGGCCCATCGTTGGACTGGCAACCGGTTGGCAGCGAGCGTGGCGGGATTGGCCTTTGCCTGGAACGGTCTCTCCATCCATAGCATCATGTGGACAAGCAACCTGGCCGCATTGGCCTGGATGCCGGTGGTGGTGTTGCTCGCGGAAAAGGCATGGCAAAATGGAGGCCGGCAAATTGTACTGGCCGCATTGGCTGGCGGAGTACAGATGCTGACGGGATCGCCGGAAATTATTCTTTTAACGTGGTTGGTGGTTGGAAGCATGGCGCTATTGCAAGGCAGGCAAAAAATTACTCCTGCTGGGCAAATCCTGAAGCGACTGATAGCAGTCACGTTTTTGGTGGCAGGCCTGGCGGCTGCCCAGATCCTGCCTTTTCTGGATTTGCTCGCGCATTCCCAGCGGAACAGTTCCTACAGTAATAACGCCTGGGCCATGCCAGCATGGGGTTGGGCAAATCTGTTGGTTCCCTTGTTCCATTGTTCACCTTCCATTCTGGGTGTCTATTCACAGGACGAACAACAGTGGACCTCTTCCTACTACATGGGCATTGGCGTGCTGGCGCTGGCAATGCTGGCCGTCTGGCGCTGCCGTCAATGGCGGGTTTATGCACTGGCCGCTTTCGCGGTGGGTGGGGTGGTGCTGGCCATGGGTGAAAACACTTTTGTATATCAATCGATCAAAAAGGTTCTGCCATTGGTGGGTGTGATGCGATATCCCATCAAGTTTGTGGCGTTCACGGTTTTTGCGCTGCCATTGCTGGCGGCTTTCGCCTTGTCGGAATACCAGCGGATATCAAGTGCAGCCGTCGCCTCTACGCGCCGGCATCTTTGGCTGGCTGGCACTTTTTTTGCAATCGTGGTTGGAGGCATTCTCTGCGCAGCTTTTCGCCATCCTCATACTAGAGAATCCGTGCGGACCACCTTGGGCAGCGGGGTTGGCCGGATTTTATTCCTGATTTTGATTTTAGGGGCGGTTTATTTTTTGATGAGGTCACAACTGGCGCGCACGCGCGGGTTGGTGGGTGTATTCATCCTAGTACTGGTTGGGTTGGACGCATCAACGCACACATCCAAGCAAAATCCCACAGTTCCCATGCGCGTTTATAATGACCTTGGGGTCAGGCAAAACGTCAAAGCCCGCCTGGGTGAATCGCGTGCGATGGTAAGCCCGCAGATGCAGAGTTTTATGAGGCATGCCGCCACTTCCAATGCTGTGGATTTTGTGGTGGGCACGCGACGCGCACTTTATTTGAACAGCAATTTATTCGATGGCATCCCGGTGGTGAATGGGTTCTTTTCCATCTATTTAAAAGAGGGAGCCGCTATTAATGGTCTTTTATATGACGCGCCTGATTCTCCGCCAAACCCCTTGGCCGATTTCGTCGGCGCATCGCAAATCTCGTCATCAGAAGGGACATTTGATTGGGTGGAACGAACGAACTTCATGCCGATGGTGACGGCGGGGCAGAAGCCGGTCATTGTCACTGATGAACAAGCCTTGCATGCCCTGAGTTCCGCGGAATTTAATCCGCGCATGGCGGTTTATCTTCCTCCGAATGCGGGAGGAATCCTTAAAGTCACAAACGGTGGCATGGCCCGAGTGATCACCCGAAGATTTTCAGCGCATCAGGTAAATGCGGAAGTGGAGGCCAGGGAGCCAGCCATGGTTGTCATATCACAAACATTTTATCATGCCTGGCAGGCCTACGTGGATGAAAAGCCAACAAAGTTGTGGCGGGCGAATTATGCTTTCCAAGCATTGGAGGTCCCTGCCGGACACCACCACGTGAAGCTGGTTTATGAAGATCAGTTCTTCAAGTGGGGCGCGATTATCTCGCTGGGCTCTTTAGCGCTGTGCCTGCTGGGTTGGGTAGTAGGTGGCAGGAAAAAGTTGCTGCCTCAAGCCTAAGGTTGTCCGGGTTGCTTCGTGAAGGCACTGAGAACTTTAACATTAGTTTCCTTGACGATATCCAGCACTTTGATGACTTGGCCCCACGGAGCACCTTTATCGCCACTGAGACTTACTTTGACTTGAGGATTGCGGGCAACGGCCGCCTGCAACTCACTCTTCAATTTGTCCAAGGTGACGGGAATTGCCTCCGGCCCGAAACGCAAACTGCCACTGGGTTCAATGACGATCACCAAAGGGGGGGATTCGCTTGCGCCGCTTTTGGTGGCTTGAGTGGATTCGGGCAAGGCGACTTTCACGCTAGGCAGAGTCTTTTTAAACGTGGTGGTCACCATCAAGAAGATCAACACTACAATTAGAACATCAATGAGCGCGACGATGATGATGGCGGGCGGCTGCCTTTTTTTGCGAATGAAGAAGCGCATGGCTTACTTTTTTGCAGTGGCGGTTAATTCAGGAGCGGGAGCCTGACGACCCAGATGATATTGACGCCGGATGAATTCCTCGCAGACGGTTTCCATTTCGACGGCCAACATTTCGACCTTCTTGGTATAATAGCTCCAGGCGATGAGGGAAGGGATGGCAATTAAAAGACCCATCATCGTGAAGCGCAGGATGAGAGAAATGCCGTGGGCGAGGATGGTATTATCGGTGAGACCGGATTGGCCGAGTCCGCCGAACAGGGCCATCATTCCGTAGATGGTGCCGACGAGGCCGAGCAGGGGGGCAATGCCGACAACAATTTCGAGGATTACCAGGCCGCGCTCCAAACGAACGATTTCCTGCCGGGCACGGGTTTGCAGGGCGTTCTCATTCTCCTCCATGGTCATGGAGAGGTGTTGCTCGGCAGTCAGGAGCAATCGCGCCAAAGGCGAGGGGTTTTGCTCGCAAACCCGGCGTAACAGCGTGCGGTCGGCGGCGGAACGGCAAGCCTCGGCGGCATCCTCCACACTCGGTGGAATAATTTTGTTCCAACGCAGAGCAAGCCCGCGTTCGATGATAAAGGTGAGGCCGACAATGGAAGTCAGCGCCATTACTATGCCAAAAAATATTTCCATGATTACGTCTTATTGTGGACTGAATCGACAGTCCTTTAATTCACCAGGTTGAAAATGTGGTTAATAGATGTTGAAAGTAAACGTTATTTCGCGCGAGTCAGAGCCGATTATTTTGCGCATGTCACTCGGCCAGCGCTCATACGGAGCGGGGTCGGTAATGGCGCGTTGACAAAGATAGCCCATTAGATCGCCCACCTCATTCTTGACCATCTTCATATCGGTGATGCGACCATCGTAATTCAGGCGAAATTCGAGAATGACCTTGCCGGGATGATTCACAGTAAGTTTTGGGTCGTCTATAAGCGAATACCAACGATAAGTGACTGCACTAACAAAGGCGGCATCATATGCACCAAAAGGCGTGCCTTTGACATCAAACGAGGGCGCAGCCAGACGGCGTTTGACCCCGCCGTCCTGGTCAATCGTGCGACCCGGAAGCGGCACAGATTTGCCCGCTTCAACCAAGGTGCGAGGGCGTTTACGGGTCAATGAGTCGGCATCGCCTTTCTGATCCGGGGCCTTGCCGTTGTCGGTATTATCTGAAGGCTTGGCCATGGCCAGATCGCCCGGTTTGAGCCCGCCTTTTTGTCGGGCCTCTTTTAATTCCTCCTGGTTTTGAGGGGCGCGTTCGGCGGAGGGTTGCAAGGGAAACTGTTTGGATGGTGGAGCGGTCTGGGTTTTGGGGACGTCTTTTTGCGTACCGGTGATTTTAGGTTTGTCGGTTTCCTTCCGCGCGTCAGGATTGGCTGCGGCCGCATTCATCGCGGAATAATACTTGGCATCTTTCGGCGCATCCTTGACCATTTGCGAAGGGTCCACTTCCACGAACTCGAGCGTCACCACTTGCTGGGCGGGTGGATTTTGCGCATTGAGAGCGTTTTTTTGGATATCGACGAGGGTTTGTTTGGTGGTCTTCAGCCAGGAAGGGAGCAATCCCTTTTGCCACAAGCCGAGACGCTGGCCCAACAGGAATCCACCGCCAACGATAAGATGGGTGGCGAGTGAAATGGCAAAGGCCCAGACCAGAAAGTTCTCGGCCGGGCGCCATGTCATTTCATTCGACCTGACAGCGGACATACCCGTAAAGCATGCCGCAGAAGAAGGGACGGAAGCAACTGTTTACGCAAATTGGGTCGCAAGCCATTCCAATCCACCAGGCAGCGACTTGGCAGCGAATTCCAAATGGATGACCCTCCGGTGACCGGGACGCTGGGCCGGAGAGGAAGCGTGCAGGAGCAGAGGACGCATCAAAAGGACTCCGCCTTGGCCGATGATGCAGGGTGTGGCAGGAGTTTGATTGCGCCAGGCTTCAATCTCTTGTGCTCCTAATTTGCCGTGGATGTGCGAGCCGGGGAGCACTTGCAAGGGGCCATTCTCTTCGTGGCTATCATCCAAATGGAGGCGCACGGTCAACATTTGCTCCAGCACAGATGCGGGTGGTTGTACATGTTGAATGCCAGCTTTGATCGACCAAGGGCCAAAGCCTGCAACTTCGATACGATGTTTTACGGCAACGGAGAGATCCTGATGCCAGGCGACCTTCCAATTAGCTTCGGGAGTTTTGTCGAAGAGAAGTCCACGCACAGGAAAGGCGGTTGGACCGAGAATACTTTCTACAAGAAGCCGAATGGGGGTTGATGCAGCCAAAGTTTTCACGGCAGGGACTGTCTCCAATAGATTACGCATGGCGTAAGTGCCCTGACCGCGTTGCCGAATAGCAGTGGAGTTTGGGTTGGTTTGGGTGATCGCCTGAATCAATTGGGCCATTTCCTCCTGACCGATTACGTTTGGAATGAGGGCAAAGCCGAGTCGGTCGAAAGATTGCAAGTGGTTTGAATCCGGCAAATTCACTATTTCAGCCTAATTTTAATTTTGGAACAATTAAGGTTTTTATCGGGCCTTAAGCATATTATCCAATCTTTCTTTTTCACTTTTCGTGAACGATTCTGGCAATCTCATCCAGCACTTCGGAGACAGGTGTTGGTTTTAGTTCCAGTTGCCGGTCATCAATGAACCACTCGGTTTTTTCTCCGGTGATGGGATGCACGCCGAGATGCCAGTTAACGCCGGTCAGCAAGTCTTTATCGTGCCGAAGGAAAACAATCTGACGGCCCGGCTTGTAATGAACCTGGGCGCAAATGAAATTTTCCCCGCCATAAAGAGCGGCGGTTTCGGACAGCTTTCCTTTAAGAACTTTTTCAACTTTGACCGTGGCGACTTCGTGATAAGTCCAACCCGCTCGCTTCGTGGCCGTAGGCTCAACCTTGGAGACGTTCACAATGGCGATGATCTCGGACTGCTTGATCATGTCACGTTTTCCGTAATAGGCGGTTTTGCTGAAGCTGGAGAGTGGCAGGGCGAGGGACAGGAGAAGAAGTTTGAAAAGCTTCATGGATATGCGTTGTTATAGTGTTTTCCATCTGTTGATGGATTGCATTGAAGCGCCGTGAACGGCGCGCTCCATTAAGAGGTACGAGTTTGTTTTCATCGTTGCGGCGCGGTGAGGACACCGCGCCTTACCTGATCGTTATTCTTGTTTGGAGTCTTCCACGGTGATACGCACTTCGGCACCGTTGCAGCGAATTTCTGGCACATACATGGCGTGGCCCATGACGGGCAGGGCATGGAATTGGCCGGGCACTTCGGCGCGGAGATCATATTTAATTTCCCAGACGCCTTCGGGAAGTTTGTCGATGAAGAGGGCGATTTTGCGGTCGCGCAATTCCTGATAAACCCATTGGCTGCGACCGGTATGGTCGTCACTGGCGCTGGACGTCGGGACGGGTTTGCTGATGCCAGCGTTGGCACTGGTTCCACTGAAAATGCGCTGTTTTGTTGCACGGCCCCGGTTGGTGGGCGCAGCGGGGGCGGGTTTAGCAGTTGGTGCATTCGTGCCGAATTTGCGATCTACGGCACCGGATTTAAGTTCATAGGCGTAGAGTGATTCACCGCTGCGGACTTCCACGGCTTCCAGACCGGCGGGCTTCAGATCTTCGAAGACAAGGTATTCGTAATTGTTTTTGCCTTCGATGGTCAGCACGGTTTCGACGCGCTCGCCGCTCTTCACCGAGTCGCCGTCGTTCAAGGGTTGACGATCATAAACGACGCCTTTGAGCAGGGTGGGGTGGCCCACGAGTTTGTAGTATTGGCGGCGCACAAAGATTTCGTTGCCGGCGGGAGTGATCGGTTCTTCAAGGCTGAAATACTTTGCGTTCGCGGCGAAGTAGATGGGACTTTTGCCGCTTTTGCGGACGATGCGGATATCATTTTCGCCGTCCTTGATGAGTTTCGAATCAATCGCGAACTGGCTCGGGGCGTTGAATACATCCGCGCCGGAAATTTTCTTTGTGGCGATGGATTGGCCGTTGACGAGTAGTTGGTATTCGAGGTCGGGAGTGAGTTCGCCGCTGACACGCAGGTAATCGTTCATGGCGAGGACGGTGATGGCGGTATCGCGCGTGTTGCTCCACTGCGAGCCGCGACGGTTCTTGATGAGCCAGTTGGTGACAGGTTCGATTAATTTGTTTTGCGGGTCAATGGCCAGCAGCGCGCGCAGGGCGAAAGCGGTGGACTCGATGCCGCCATCCGACCAGCGCCAATAGATGCCATCCTCGCCCCAATGGGCAGTGCCAATGACGGAAGCGTTGGATTGCTGCGCTCCTTGCATGATGACGGAAGTGTCGGGCTTGTCGTCGCGCTTCACGCCGTTCTCGAGGTTTTCGATGAGAGTTTTGGCGCGTTCGTGATTGCCGAAGTGATGCTGGCTAAGGGCGAAGAGCGCGCGGGTGTAGGCATTGAGCTTGTCGCGGTTCTTCCAAAGGTTATCGGACGCCTTGCCGGGGAACTTGCTGGTTAACTGGTCGTTGAACGGCGCGTAGTAGACACTGAGCGCGTGCAACATCCAGGCCTGCATGTCGGGATTCTCCTCTTCTTCAACGAGAGTTTTGTCGAGATAGGCGACGCCACGACGGAGCACATCATCTTTGATATCGATTTTGGCATCGCGGGCGAGAGCGAGTCCCCAAACAACGTAAGCCGTCATCCAATGATCGCTCCCGCCCTCTTTCCACCAGCCCCAACCTCCATCGGCATGTTGAAAATCGTAAAGCCGGTCGAGACCCTGTTTCACCATTTCGTCGAGTTTTTGCAAATCATGTTTGCCCTTGGGATGGGTGGCGGACGCACTGGCGGGTTCAATGCCGCCGAAAAGACGACTCATGACATCTTCGGGTTGGAGGCCGAGGTCCTTGAGGGTTTTGGCGGTGATGGCGGCGGGGAGGAAGCGGCTCATGGTTTGTTCCGTGCAGCCGTAGGGATAATCAATCAGATAGGGCAGGGCATCGAGCATGGTCACGGCCATGCTGGGAGTGACCTGGACGTTCAGCGTAGTTGATTCGGTTTTGCGTTCTTTGGGGATGTTCAACTTAACGGTGATATCATCGCCGCGAACTTTGCCGGACTTGGAGAGGAATTTCTCGATGCCATGTTCGTAGATGGGATAACTCTTTTCCATGGCGTCGGCGTATTTGCCGCCGTGCGCGGTGACTTTAAGTTTGGCGGTGCCGGGTTGGGTCACAGTTATGGCCCAATCGACGCGGGTTTCGCCATTGGCTTCCACTTCCACAGAGGCTGCGCGCTCGCCCTTGACTACACCGTTGGTGCCGACATACAGGCCGGAGATGGTCAATCCTTCCACGTCGAGCTTGGGCGTGACCTGCATTTTTTCACTGGTGTTATTGTTAATCACGGCAGAAATGGTCACATAATCTCCCACCAGGAAAAATCGTGGCGCTTGGAGGCGGACGATGAGGGGCTGTTTGGTATGCGTGTTGGTGCTGGCGATGCCGAATTGATTGGCTTCGGTGAGGGCACGGGCGGTGGCTTTCCAACCGGTCAAGGAATCGGGGTATTTGACTTTGAGCGTGGCCTTACCGTCTTTATCGGTGGTGACATCGGGTTTCCAGAGAATGGTGGAACGGAAGTCGGTGCGGACTTGCACAGCGGGCTCCTGGCCGGGAGGTTCGCCAAGTGACAGGGTTTCCGCAGAAGGCAGGTTTGCTTGCTTTAATGCGGCTACCGGCAAGTCGGTAATCGGTGGGATGGTAGCGTCAAAAGTTTTTGCAACAGCACCCCCCATGCCGCGAGTTGCAAAACGGTAATTCATGCTCTCAGATTTTTTAAATTCAGCGACCCCGCCGAAGTAGGTACCAGTAACTGTGTCCTTATCCCTGACCCCGCCGAGATCGTCGAGCATCATACCTTCTTCGCGATTACCGGCTCTGCGCCGGTCGTATTGATTGCGAGATAGTTCGTCGATCAACTGGTTTTGTTCGCCTTCGACGAGTTTGGCGTAGCTCTTTTGATTGAAGGTGCTTTGGGTCTGGATTTGTTGCTGGCGTTTGTCGCCGAAATAGAATTGGCGCGGATCACCGGCGTAATCGGATTGAATGTAGTAAACTGATTCATCCACCAAACCGAAGGAAACTTCGGCGGGAATCGGTTTATTATTATGGTCGAGGGTCGTAATGGTGAAGGTGCCTTCTTCCTGCGGTTGGTATTGTTCGCGGTCGGATTTCAAATCAACAGTAAGAAAATTACGCGTTGGTGGGACGATGACTTGTTTGGTGTCAGTGAAAATTTGGCGGTCGCTGACGAGCGCGGCGTTGAGGAAGATGTTGGGGACGTGCTTTTCTTCAATGGGGAGTTCGATGAGTTTCACCGTGCCGGTGACATGAACTAGTTGGTAGCTGTACAGATCTGTGCCTTCGACGCTGAAGAGGACGTAGCGGTCATTGGTGGGAACGCTCAGCATGATGGGGGCTTTTTGACCCACGCGGAAGGTGTCTTTATCAACGATAATTTCCACGCCACCGTGACGATAGCCGAGTTCGGTGGTCGCGCTGGTGGCGACCCAGACGGTGGTTTCGGCAGTGATGGGAGGCGTGGGGCGGGCGTTGGTCTTGACGGTATCTTCGCTGGTCCAAGCGATGCGATAGTAGCCATCGCGTTCCGGGGTGAAGACAAGTTGGGCCAAGCCATTCGTATCTGTTTTCAAAGTGCGAGTCAGGATTTCATCCTGTTCGTAGCCGCGGAACTTGAGACGCCAAGGGCGGTCATCGGGCTTGGGCGTAGGTGGTGGGAAGATCATGCTTTGACTGCGCAGGCGCTTCAGTTCTTCGCCTTTGACTTCCTTGCCATTGGGGTTGAGCCAGACTTCGTACCAGTATTGGCGGGTGACTTTGACGATGCCTTCGGTTTCAACAGGCTGCTCGTTGGCATCGAGAGCTTTGAAATCAACCGTTACTTTGTCCTGCGGGCGATAGAGATTGTGGTCGGGTTCGGGATAGACGTAGTAACGTTGACGGGTAACGCGTACGGTGCCGTTGCCGGTGATTTCACGGCGGCTGGCATCGGTGACCCGGGCTTCGATGCGATATTCAAATTCCTGATTGGAACCGCGCGGAGTATCGAAGGTCAGATGAGCTTTGCCCAAGGCATCGGTTTTGATGGTCTCGCGTTTGATGATCTGGCCATTGCCACGGCCATAGTAACGACCGTATTGAGCGGCAGGAGACATGTCTTCGTAATACCAAGGAAAGTCGTGAGGCCGATACCAATAATGGTAATAGGGGTTCTGATGCACGAGGACCTCGACCGAAGCGTTGGCGACGGGGCCGCCGAAGTAATAGTCGGCCTGGATATTGACTTCGACTTTTTCACCGCCAAGGAAGGTTTTCTTTTTGCCGTCTTCTTCAGGAGTTTGAACGGTGACTTTGAACTCCGGAAGCTTGTATTCTTCGAGGCGGAACAGAGTGGCGGTGCCGATTTGATTTTTTCTGCCGGCATCCCAGAAAGTGACGTGGTATTCGCCGAGCGGCATAGTTTCAGTCAGTTCGAGCGAGCCCCACGCGCTGCCAAAGGCGTTGAGAGTCGCCTTGTCTTCCTTCACCTTGGTACCGCGCGGGTCGTCGATTTGGAATTCGATGGTTTGGTCGGAGGGGGTTGAATAAACGGAGCCATTGTGTTTGCGGGCGATAAATTTCCACTGGACGGTTTCCTTGGGGCGATAGGCAGGGCGATCGGTATAGGCGTAGATTTTCCAGGACTCCTGTTCGCGATTGTTGCCATAATAATTGTAGCTGTTACCGGGACTGAAGGCCTGGCGGTCCTTGGAAATAGCACTGGCGAACAGTTCGAGATTGTTATTATCGGCACTTTTGGTCAGGTCAAAAACGGCAATGCCATCCTTGCCGGTGTCCTTGGACATTTCGTGGGAGTGCCAATGGTTATTTTCGTAGTAGCGTTCCCACAGGCTGACTTTCGCGTTTGGAATCGGTGAGCCATTGAGCGCGTTGCAGAAATAGACGAGGGCTTGCTTGCCGGAGGTTTTGAGGACGATGGAAGTATCAGAAACTAGAATCAAATCACGGGCGCTTTCGCTGCCGCTTTTGGCTTCTATAATGTAAGCGCCGGGAGGCAGCTTGCCATCGAGACGGATGGTTTCATTGCCCGGTTTGTAGTCACCTTTATCGTTCGTTTCGCGCGACCAGGATTTGAGTTTTTCGCGGCCGGAAAGGTTGATGGAATGCAGCCAATCGGAATGGTCGTTATCTTGCGCTGCCAATTTGACGTCCTGGGTGAGGTTGACCGGGTAGAGGGCGAGGTCAATGCGTTTGATGTTTCGCCAGTTGAGGTTGTATTGAATTTCAGAATCCGGGAGGAAGATGTTGCCGACGTTGACGCTAATTTGCGGGCCGGTGATTTCCTTGATTCGCTGCTGCGCCTGATCGTAGTAACGGGTTTCGCCCTTTTTGAAATCCTTGACGAGCTTGCTATATAGTTCGAGGGCTTTCTTGTAGTCCGGCTCCTGTGTCCAGTTGCCGTCTTTGAGCGTGATGATGCGACCGTAACTCATCATCCATTCGGCGTAGTTATAAAGCGCATCGTCATACCAGTCGGTGCGTTTGCCGAGTTTGGTGGCGGCTTCGAATTCCTCGGGAACACGCTGGCGTTGTTCCCAGTCGCCGCCCTGATTGCGGAGGGTCATGGCCATGAGATAATGGGCGTGCGCTTTGTCCTCGTCGGTTTTGGCAATCTTGAGAGCATTCTCCAAGGTTTCCAGCGGGATGTAGTTACCCCAGTAGCCGTAATGATAATAGGGAATGGCAATATTCTGTGGCTTGGCCATGGTCCAGACGATGTGAAGGTAACGTTCGCGGGCGAGGTCCAGGTCGCTCTGGCCAGCCCACCAATCCAGGGCTGATTGGTAGTGAGGCCAGGCTTCGCCGTAGTTATTTTGGTTGCGGCGCGTCCAGAAGTAATCGCCAAGGGATTCCTGAACTTCAGCCCAAACGCGGTCGTGTTCGTCTTCGCGCTGGCGGTCGCGGATGAGGGCGTCCAACTCGTGTTGGGCGCGTTCGTATTTGGTGTTGTCACTGGTCTGGGTGGCGGCTTGGGAGCGCCAAAGGGTGTCGGCGAGGCGGAAGTCAACCCAGCGCATTTCGTTGGTGGAAAGTTTTAATCCTTTGGCCTGCTGATAAACCTCGTTGGCTTTGGCAAAAGAGCCATCGGTAAAAAACTTTTCGGCGCTGGTCTTAAGTTCCTTGTAGTCGGCGGCTTGTCCGAACAGGCTGGTTAAACCGAGGAAGGCGATGAGGGTCACTAACGCTGAGGTTTTCATGGGATTACTATAGCGGTAAAAATTAAGGGACATTAGTTTTTCTTTGGCTGGGGCGCGGGTTGTTTTGGCGGAATGGGCGGGGCGGGTTTACCCATTATCGGAGGCATAGACACCATTTCTCCCATCGTGGCCCTGGGTGGATTCAAGCCCAGCTTGGTCTTAATTTTATACTTGGCGTTTTCCAAGTCGTTAACAAATTGGCTGCGTGGTTTGGAAGTGTCCTCTTTTCGGCCCAGCGCGGCGATGTTGATGATGACAAATAAAATCATAGCTGCCGCGGCGATCATCAAGTTTCTGGTCCTTTTCCAAGCGCGGGCCAGACCGACCGGGCAATCTTCCGTGAGGACGGTGCCATCAGGCCGTTGATAGAAGCGAACGCAGAGATTGCCTTCCCTGGATTTGATCAAGGCGGCGGCTTCGGCGGTAGTGAGCGAGGAAAGATTATAGACGTTCTTCTGACAGTGGTTGCAAAAACGTGCCTGGTGGTCGCCGCGCATTTCGTCCCAGCGGGCGTGGCAGGGTGAAGCGACGCGAATTTTGATGGGCAAATCAGTTGTATTCATAGCCTTCCTTGAATTAGACGGGATACCAGATTAAATACTCCCGTCAGGTAACGTTTTTCAAAATACTTATTACGGAGCGAATGGTTGGCCCCCCATCCCGGCCTTCTCCGCTTCTGGAAGGGGAGAAGGAGAAAAGCGGGCCCAGAGCTTTTGTCGATGGACTCGATAATGACACTCATTGACGATGGTTAGGATTTGTAGTGAGAAATTTCCTTTCGACGGGCGGGGGATTCCCGTCTAACTTTCTCCCCTGATGTCCGAAGACAAACAGCTTACGCCGATGATGGCGCAGTATCGCCGGATCAAGGGCGAACTGCCGAAGGACGCTATTTTGCTGTTTCGGCTGGGGGATTTCTACGAGATGTTCTTTGAAGATGCGCAGGCGGGGGCGCAGTTGCTGAATGTGGCATTGACCAAGCGCGGGATTATCCCGATGTGCGGGATACCGTTTCATGCGGCCAATAATTATATTTCGCGGCTGCTTAAGGCGGGACGGAAGGTGGCGATTTGCGAGCAACTGGAGGAAGCGCGGCCGGGACAGTTGGTGAAGCGTGAGGTCACACAGATTCTGAGTCCGGGCACGCACTTTGATGAGCGGATGTTGAATGCGGAACGGAACAATTTTCTCGCATGCGTGTATGGCGCGAGCAAGACGTTCGGGCTGGCCTTGGTGGACTTGACGACGGGGAGTTTCAAATGCGCGGAGGTGGAGGGGGAAGCAGCTTTGCTGGCGGAGTTGGAGCGGTTGCGTCCGGCGGAAATCGTGGTGCCGACGGAAGCGACGCGGTTGCAGGAGTTATTGCGCAGCGGTTTTTCGATTTTGAATAGTTACGACGACTGGGTGTTTGCGCCGGAGACAGCGCAGTTCACGGTGCGGGACCATTTCAAGGTGGCGTCGCTGGATGGATTTGGGCTGAAGAATAAAAGTGCGGCGACGGGCGCGGCGGGCGCGGTGCTGCATTATCTCACGCAGCATTTGCGACGCGACCTGGCGCAGCTGACGTCACTTTCATGTTATGAGACGGCGGATTATTTGACGCTGGATATCATCACGTTGCGGCATCTGGAAATTTTGGAACCGCTGCAGCGCGATGCGCCGCGCACGGCAACATTGTATGGCGCGATGAATCGCACGGTGACGCCGATGGGAGCGCGGCGATTGCGGGATTGGTTGTCGCAACCGCTGGCAGATGCGAAGGCGATCCATTGCCGACAGGACGCGGTGCAAACGTGGATGGCGGATGGGCCGGCTTTGGAGCGGTTTCGCGAGCAGTTGAAGCAGGTGCGGGATTTGGAACGCACGTTGGGGCGGTTGAGTTCCGGCACGGGGAATGGGCGGGATTTGGCGGCGTTGCGGATGGCGCTGGAGCAGGTGCCGGGGTTGAAAAAGATTTTGGGCGAGGCGGGGGCGGAGCGTCCGAAGGTTGAATCTTTGGATGAAGCGGTTTTTGAAGAAGCTGATGAACGCGCAGACAAGCTGTCTGCGCTCCTGCCGGAGTTGGCGGGGCAATTGGTGGAGTTGCCGGAACTGGTGGAGTTGATTGCGCGGGCGATTGTGGAGGAACCGCCGCTGGCGTTGAAGGAGGGAAATTTAATCCGGGACGGATTTGATCCGGCGCTGGACGAATTGCGGGCGGCTTCGCGGAGTGGGAAGGATTGGATTGCGAAATTGCAGCAGGATGAAATAGAGCGGACGGGTATTTCGTCGCTCAAGGTAAGATTTAATTCGGTGTTTGGATATTATATCGAAGTCACGCGGAGCAATCTCGACAAGGTGCCGCCGCAATATATCCGGAAGCAGACGATTGCAAATGGGGAGCGGTTCATCACGCCGGAATTGAAAGAGATGGAAGGGAAGATTCTCGGAGCGGAGGAGCGGAGCATCAAGCTGGAGTATGAATTGTTCCTGCGGGTGCGGGAGGCGTTGCTGGCGCGATTGCCGGAAATCCAGCAGACGGCTTCAGCGCTGGCGCAACTGGATGTGCTGGCAAGTTTTGCGGAGACCGCGCGGCTTTATGGTTATTGCCGTCCAAAGGTGGGGACGGAAGGAGTGGTAAATATTCGGGATGGGCGGCATCCGGTGCTGGAACAGAATTTGAGTGAGGAACGGTTTGTGCCGAATGACACGCAGCTTGATCCGAGTGTGCAGATTGCCTTGATAACCGGGCCGAACATGGCGGGTAAGAGCACGTATATCCGGCAATTGGCACTGCTGGTTTTGCTGGCGCATACGGGGTCGTTCATTCCGGCGACGGAGGCACGAGTGGATTTGGTGGACCGCATCTTTACGCGCATCGGGGCCAGCGATGATTTGGCGCGGGGACAATCGACGTTCATGGTGGAGATGAGCGAGACGGCGAACATTTTGAATAATGCGACGGCGCGCAGTTTAATCATACTGGATGAGATTGGGCGCGGGACGAGCACGTTTGATGGACTCAGTCTGGCGTGGTCGATTGTTGAGCATCTGCACAATCAGATTGGCGCGAAGACGTTATTTGCGACGCATTATCATGAGTTGACGGAATTGGCGGGACGATTGCCGAGGTTGAAGAATTTCAATGTGGCGGTGCGGGAGTGGAATGACCAGATTGTGTTTTTGCGCAAGATTGTCGAGGGAAGCACGGACAAGAGCTATGGCATCCAAGTGGCGCGATTGGCCGGGGTGCCGAAGGCGGTGGTGGAACGGGCGAAGGAGATTTTACATAATCTCGAAGAATCCGAACTCACCCCGGAGGGAAATGTAAGACAACAGGCGCGGCATCGCGCGGAACGGGAAAAATTGAAGAATCTTGCGCCGCCGCCGCAGATGGATTTGTTTGGCTGAGCGTACAAGATTTCCGCACTTAAGCCTCTAATTAAACAAACACATTACAAAGCAATAAGCCGGCCTTGGTGCTTTTGGAGCAAGTCGGGCAGTTTCTCGGACTTGATATCCTCAGTCATTTTGACCTGACCCCAAAAAAGTGGACTGGCTGAAGAGTTAGGCTTGCCGCAAAATGAAGGCCAGACCATGAAGGGTAAAAAATACAGTCCTGAACAGATCGTAAAGATATTGCGAGAAG
>JAQGPC010000191.1 GCA_028293285.1 Pedosphaera sp. | reverse complement strand
TGGTAAGCCCGTACTGCACTTGGCTTGAAGTATGGGGAAAGGTATTCCAGGTAATGATCGCACTGTTGAAACGTGCATAGGCAGACACATTCATCAAATGTGGTGGAGCTACATAAAGGAATTTAATGGCGTCGGCCATTACCAGTTGTCCGGCGTCAGGAATTGCATCGGTGATCTGCACATTACCAGCAGTTCCGGCGGCGAATTCAAAGGTGCCCATGAGGTTCCATTGGCCGCCGTTAATCATTTGATTCATACCAATCGTTTGCGAGCCGCCCCAATAGTTAATCACATGGGGAGCGCTGATCGTGCGATTACTGCCTTTCGGGTGCCATTCATAAACTTCATAGACACCGCTGCCGGACAGGGACGGGCTGAATTGGAGATAATTCGTGCCGGTGCCTTGTGAATGAAACCGGTAATCAGCCCCGAATTTATCAGAGGCACCCGTGCCGGTGGACCATGTACCAGTCACGGTGGCATTGGTATTATCGACGATAGTCGCGAAGGGAACCATTCCGGGCGGCAAGGTGGTAAAATGAAAATCTTCCGAAATACTTATGACGGGCGAAGAGCTTTTAGCGCGTATGCGGAAATGATAGAATGTCAGCGGGTTCAGACCAGTCAAAGTAACTGAGTGACCAGCAACTAATGAAGCATTGGTCAAAGAAAAGGTGTAATTAGTGCTCGGCCCATAATCAATAATGCTGTTGGCCGGAAGGTCCGTCTTCCAGGCAACAATGACTGAATTATAGGTAATATTGCTAAGAGTGACGCTGGAGATTCCCGGTGGAACAGCGGGCCCGGTGGCACTCACCAATTTCAAACCATCAACCATGGCAACTTTAGTAGCTTCAGGAAAACCATCCGTGACGCGAATATTACCGGTGGTGCCGGCGACAAAATTAAAACGGCCCAATAAATTCCATGTCCCCGAATTGACTTGTTGATTGGCGTTGACCGTTGCCGAGCCCCCATTGTAATTGATGACATAGGGAACACTGGCGGAAGCATTGGTATGATACGGGTGCCATTCATAGATGTCGTAGTCGCCCGCGGTAATTACGTTGGGAGTGAACTGAACATAATTGCTGCCAATGCCACGGCCGGTATAAAGATAATTTGTCCCAAAAGTATTGGTTTCCGTGGTGCCGAAGAAAGTCGCATTATAGAAAGTCCGTTGCGATGCCCAACTGCCGCCGAACACCGCGGCCCGGTTATCATCCAGGACAATGTTATTTACAATGCCGGGAAAGTCGCCACTGGTGCAGTTCTTAATATACGACCATTGCGCGGTGCCATGGAGATCGCACCGGAAAAAATTCACTCCCTTATAGCCGCCGGGAGTGACGGCATGGGGATCCGCAATGCAATAATCCATGAACTCCTGGACATCCTTATCGGGTGTGGGGCCGGAGAAGAGCGGGCCGTAAACATCCTGGATGGGAACAATGGGCTTGATGGCATTAGTCCAATAAATCCGCTTACCGCTGACGAGACTGTTCGAGTTAACGAGGGTGTTATACCAGTTTTGATAGTTCACGTCGGTCCAGTTAATGGTGGCACTGACGGATTGTTTCAAACCGGCTGTGGAAAGATGATAGATTTGCGGCATCACTGCATCGGACCAATAACCAAATTCCTTGTAAGGAAAACTGTTGTGAAAACTGATGATGGGAAAGGGAGCATGGGCGAGAAACTTGTTGGGCCAGTTGGAGCGCACGGTGGAGCAAAGCTGCCAGGCCAGGGCGGGACCATTCGTGCCGATGGCCGGCCGGGAACTTTCCCATTCCGCTTCCGCATCCCAGATAAAGCCGTCAGCACCCCGCTTGAAGACGTAATCGGAAATGGCTATTTCCCCGGGCACGTCGATGCCGTCCGAACGATTGTAACCAAAAATTAGCACTCCTTCGGCATGAGCAATATTGCATAAGTTACTTGTGAACTGGGGAAAGCTATAGCTGCCATTGAATAACTGGTTTCCAGAGGCGGCTTTGACTATGACATAGCGGATACCCTGGCTTTTAAAATATTTCATCAAACTGACTTCATTCGTGACGCTCGCAACATTGCCGCCAAGCTGGTTGGTGGTGCTGCTCATGAAATAGATCCATTCACCTTTGCCAAGATTTGCCGGATCGATGCCGCCATCGCGAATGACTGCGGACGCGGAAAGAGTGAGCAACTGTATCAGTAAGGCACCAGCCATAAGGGCAAGGACTAACGATGAGGGTTTAAAACCAAACGCCCATCGGGCTTTAAGTGTGCCGGGAAAAAACATAGGATACATAATCCAGAACTTTGGAATAAATTCAAGACATGGTTGGACTAATTATGAAGGAATTAGATTGGTATAGGTATAGATAAAGTATCCTTGATGATAACAAAAGAGGCCGCCAGTTAATGACGGCCTCGATGACTGGCAAAGTTAAGGCAAAAGTTATTTGCGGTTAAGCTTACGGCGCGCACCAACTAGAACGCCCAAACCACCCAAAACTCCCAGTGCAATGGTGGATGGTTCGGGAACTGCCGAGGGAGTAAGAAATCCGTTGGCATCGATTTGAGCGGTCGCATTTCCAAGGTCACCGAAAATGATCTGGTTCAACTGATCCTGGGTAAGTCCGGTGTTATCAGTGCCAAACTGAATCGTATCCGAGCCTGCAGTATAGTTGAGGAACGTCAAAGTGAAGGTTGTCCAATCGAAAAGCGAGCTATTGCTAAACTTCAGATTAGATACTCCATTACCAAGATCAATGGTGGCATTCCCAGCTAAATCAAGAGTGCCCAAAGTCTGATCGAGGCCGCCGGTTTCAAAAGTGCCGCCAGTCATCTTCAATGCGTTTCCGGAACCCAAGGCATTTACCTTCGCTGCCGTTACAGTTCCTTGATTGATAACATTCCCCCCAATGAAAGTATTCGCTAGGGTGCCCCCGAGCGTGAGCCTGCCAGATCCGCTTTTGATAAGCCCGCCATTGGCTCCCGTATTCGTGTTTACAATGGCACCGCCACCACTCGACCCAACGGTGATGTTACCTGATCCGGTAAAAGTCAGGTTGGTTGCTCCATTCAAATTAATGGTCCAAGGGGCCGAAGATTGATTGACCCCATTGAAAATCATATGGCTGTTGGCGGTGACAGCATTAAAGACCATCGCGGCACCTGCACCCTGACTTCCCAAATTGCTGGTTAGCTTGATGGGAACGTTAAAAGTTTGCGTATTATCATCGTTGTTGATGATGCCGTTTGCAGTGCCGCCCGCCCGGAGAATAATGCCTGGGCCGGGACTGGAACTGCTGTTAAAGATAAAGCCACCGCCTCCGGCAAAAGCATCGAAGCGAAAACCAATAGCAACCCGGGCTGTACCTGCGACATCAAGGGTGTGTTGGATGGTAGCGCTGTCAGCAAAAATGCCGAGTTGCGGGCCAGTGCTCGGAAGACCGTTGTTCCAGTTTCCGGCGGTGGAAAAGGTGGTGCTCGAGGTGCTGATCCAGGTAGTATCGGCTAAAAGCGGCGTAACCGTTGAGGTGGCGGCAATACAGACGATACTTAACGGGATAAGAGATGTTCTCGCTTTCATAGGGAAACAAACTTTCTGGTAATAATTGACTCGACTTGATTCAGAGACATAACCCGCTAAAAAGCAAGCTTTTTTCTTGCCAAACGTTACCGGGCCTCTTTGTAAGCCACATTATTACGGCTGAAATTCCGTTCGCAAACGTAACTTGAGATGGCAACGCGGTTATGGAAGGCATTTCCAATGAACTAAAACCGTTCGAAAAGCATTTTAAGCTTCTCAAAAATGGGTGAGATAAGGCACGGTCTTGCTAACCATAGCACAGTGGGTGTTGTTTTGATGTGACGTCAATTTGAGTCTCTAATAATTTGCAACTGAACCATCATGTTTCAAAATAAAAAAGTCATCGTAGTCATGCCGGCATATAACGCGGCAAAGACTCTGCGCAAAACCTACCAGGAAGTCATGGAGCAGGGGCTGGTTGACGGCGTTATCCTGGTGGATGACAAGAGCAAGGATGACACGGTGGCGATTGCGCGCAGTCTGCCGGGGATGAAGGTCCACGTACATGAGGTCAACAAAGGCTACGGCGGAAACCAGAAGTCCTGCTACCGGCTCGCGTTGGAGGAGGGGGCGGATATCGTGATCATGATCCATCCGGATTATCAATATACGCCCAAGCTGATTCCCGCGATGGTATCCATCATCGGCAATGAACTGCATGCCTGCGTCCTGGGCAGTCGCATTCTGGGCGGCTATGCGTTGCAGGGCGGCATGCCGCTCTGGAAATATATTGCGAACCGTTTTCTCACCGCGGCAGAGAACATGTTATTAGGCGCGAAGCTTTCGGAATACCATACCGGTTACCGCGCATTTTCGCGGGGATTATTGGAACGGATTTCCCTGGCGGAAAACTCGGATGACTTTGTGTTCGACAACCAGATGCTGGCGCAGATCTTATGGCATGGTTACACGATAGGTGAAGTAAGTTGTCCCACGAAATATTTTCCCGAGGCTTCCTCGATTAATTTGCGGCGCAGCATCAAGTACGGTTTCGGCTGTCTCGGCACCGGCAGCAGTTTTCGTCTGGCAAAAATGGGGATCAAGAACTCGCGCTTGTTTCCCAAGAAGTAATAGAAAGAATAGAAAAGGCCGCACCGGTTGTCCGATGCGACCTTCCCCTACAAACCGTGAACAATTGGTTCACGGCACAGTCTTCAAAATGACGGAACAAAACTCCGCCAGCGCAACGTGATGTTCTGAGAAATGTAATCGGTCATGACAACTCCCGTTATTTAATCTGGTCTTACCTGCCCCTTTGGACGAAACAAAGCTAATCCTTCTCCTAACAACCAGGCAAGTTATTAATTCCTATTCATACTAAAAAGTTCCCACCGAATTTTCAAAGAGGCCCGTACCTTCTGGTTGTTATTAAAGTGCGGTTTAAATAATGATGCAGATTAGATGTCCCCTTGATTTTTTTAAAACTTGTGGCGTATTAGGATTTCCGTTTCAGGAAGCTGGCTGTGATGAAACGCATAAAAAAATTTTATTCGGTGCTTTTGGCGGATGATTCAGAGGATGATCGTCTGTTTACACGGCTGGCATTTCGCAATCATCCCAGGCTCAAGATCGTGGAGGAAGTGACGAATGGCGAGGAAGCGATTGCCTATCTGAGTGGCACAGGGATTTATCGTGACCGCGAAAAATATCCGTTCCCGGATTTGTTGCTGCTGGATTTGAAGATGCCGCGATTCGACGGGTTTGAGGTTCTCGGCTGGTTGCAACAGCAACTTTTCTCCGGCCTGAAGGTGGTGGTGGTGTCGGGTTCTTTTCTGCCGTCGGATATCGCGCGCGCGCTGGAGTAGGGCGCGAATTTGTATCATATCAAAGCGGCGGCGCGGGCGGAACAGGAGCAAATGGTGCAGGGGGTTGAGGCGTTGTTGGTGGACGCGCAGCAAACTGTGTCAAAGGACGAGAAAATTTAAGTTGGTTTTGATTCGGGTGACAGAACGTTTCTTCAGCGGCCATCCACTGGCCCACCTCCTTTAAGTGTCTGTGCAGGAACCGATGCCAAAGTATTCAGCATTGCGCGAACGGCTGGAAGGGGTGAAATCAGAGGTGGATAAAAGGGGAGCCGGTTTTGGATCAAATTGCCGGAAGCGCAAGGCGCAGGAATTCGCTAGCCCGAATGTCAGCATTATTTCTTAAATGCTTTATTTACAAAGATAGCGTAAAGAAATCCTATTAAGGAAAGAAGGCAACCCGGATCGACTACCAAGGGCATCCATGCAAAAACGGAGATCTTCAACGGGCACACCCACATCGCGACACTGGCGAGCACTCCTCCTAATAGAGGTAATAAAGAATGGTGCCTGCGATGCACACACGAAGTAATGATCATCAGGTAGTTAAGGACGATAATCCATAAACCGAGGATTGTGAGAATGACAGTCACACTCCATTCAACGGTTTCCGCATTCATTGCCCTTTATAATAAAGTCGCTGTTCTGTTTGTCGATAACAATGAGCGTGGCTTCCGTTGGAATGACCGCTTGCCAAGCTGCGCAGTGGTTTGTTTAATGCAGGTGTGTTACAACAGCAAACGATTAATCGTCCCGCTACGTTCTCGGGGATTGGACTGCACAGCGGCAATCGGGTGAACATGACGTTCCTGTCGGCACCGCCGGGAACGGGCATCCGGTTTCGCCGCATGGACCGGGAGGGCAAGCCGGAAATTGAGGCGCGAGTCGAGAATGTGATCGAGACGAACCGCTCGACGACGATTGGCCGCGGCAATGTGAAGGTCCATACGGTGGAGCATATCCTGGCAACGTTTGCCGGTTATGGGATTGATAATGCAATAGTGGAGTTGGATGCGAATGAACCGCCGATTGCGGATGGGAGCGCGCGGGAATATTGCAAGATGATCGAGGCGGCGGGGATTGTGTCGCAACCGGAGAGGCGGGATGTTTTTACGGTGACGGAGCCGATCGAATTGCAGATGGGCGAGACGGAGATGGCGTTGTTTCCCGACGATGTTTTTAAAATCACCTGCACGAGTTCAGACAAGCAGGGACGGTTCACACAGTTTTTCAGCGTTGAACTCAATCCGAAAACCTGGGAGCGGGACATCGCGCATGCGCGGACGTTTTGTTTTTACGAGGAGATTGAATACCTGATCAAAAATGGTTTGATCAAAGGTGGCAGTCTCGAAAATGCCGTGGTGGTGCGGGATGATGCGGTGCTGACGACGGAGCCGTTGCGCTACCCGAATGAATTTGTGCGGCACAAGATCCTGGATATCATCGGCGATCTTTCATTGATTGGGCGGCCCATGACGGGGCATCTCATAGCGGTGAAGCCGAGTCATACGGCGAATTGCGAATTGGCGCGGTTGATCACGGCGCAGATGCGAAAGCCGTTGGTGGTGGCCCAGACTTTTGCTCCACCACCGTCGCCGGTAAGAAATGTGGGAGCAACCGAGTCAGCTACACGCGATGCTTTTCCAGATAGCGCAACCCTGGACACGATGCAAGTGATGAAGGTGTTGCCGCATCGTTATCCTTTTTTGATGGTGGATCGGGTGACGAAGATTGATGGGAATAAAATCACTGCGATGAAGAATGTCAGTGTCAATGAGCCGTATTTTCAGGGACATTTTCCGAACCACCCGGTGATGCCTGGTGTGTTGCAACTTGAAGCGATTGCGCAGGTCGCGGGAATTTTGATGCTCAAGCAAATTGAAAACATTGGCCGGATTGCCTATTTTATGGCGGCGGAAAGTGTGAAGTGGCGCAAGCCGGTGCGTCCGGGCGATACATTAATCATTGATGTGGAGTTGACCAAGGCGCGGGGCAAGATCGGCAAGGCGAAGGGAGTTTGCCTGGTAAATGGCGAACCGGTGAGCGAAGCGGAAGTGACCTTCATGCTGGTGGATGCTTGAAAATGCCAAATTACGAATTGCAAATGTCGAATATCAAAAGTTTTAACGAGTGTTGTGGCAAGGTGGAATCCTATCGGGCCGGAAATGCGAATGTTTATCTGGCATTTGAAATTCGCCATTTGAAATTTCTATGATTCACTCCTCTGCTGTCATACATCCGTGCGCGCAAATCGGCGCGGGTTGCGAGATTGGGCCTTACTGTGTTATTGGCGAAAATGTTTCATTAGGGGATAGATGCAAATTGCATTCGCATGTGGTGATTGACGGGCATACGCAATTGGGCAAGGGGAATGAGATTTATCCGTTCGCCAGCATTGGGCTTAAGACGCAGGATTTGAAATGGAAAGGTGGCATCACACGCACGGTGATTGGTGACAAAAATACTTTCCGTGAATTTGTGACGATCCACAGTGCCACGGGAGACGGAGAGGTGACTACTGTAGGCTCGAATAATAATCTACTGGCTTACACGCATGTAGCGCACAATGTGACACTCGGGAGTCATATTATCATGTCGAATGTGGCGACTCTGGCTGGCCATGTGACGGTGGAAGATTATGCGGTGGTTGGCGGATTGGCGGCAGTGCACCAATTTTGCCGTATTGGGAAAATGGCGATCATTGGGGGTTGCTCGAAGGTGGTGCAGGATGTGCCGCCATTCATGCTGGCCGATGGCAATCCGGCCGAGACGCGGACGATCAACAAGGTGGGCATGGAACGGAATGGAATTTCGGAAGAGGCTCAGGCTTCCCTGCGCCAGGCGTATAAAATTTTATTTCGCGAGGGGTTGACCATTCCAAATGCGCTGGCACGGATTGTGAAGGAATTGACCGTGTCGCCGGAGTTGGAGCATTTGGTGCAGTTCGTGCGAAGCAGCGAGCGCGGGATCAGTAAATAAGTTCTGTGCCGTTACAGGCTTAAACTCACTCCGGTCAGCACCTTATTTGATTTTTCGACTGGCTGGGGGATAGTGGTATTCATGAGAACGAGCGGAGTTAAGCTTCCTCCCAAGACACGAGGTATTTCCAAATCGCGAACGGAGTCTTCGAAGCGACCCTTTGACATTGATGTGGCGATGGAGCGCATTCGCGAGGCGATAAAGCCGTTTGCGAAGGCGGCGCTTTTTGAATTGGCAGAGGATGGATTCAACTCGGTCTTCGAGCAATTGGTGGCCTGCATTATTTCGATACGGACTTTTGATGAAGTCACCATTCCCACCGCGCGCAAACTCTTTGCGGTCGCCAGAAGACCGGCGGAAATAAGCCGCTTGAGCGTGAGTGAAATTGATCGCTTAATCGGCACTTCGACTTTTCATGAAGCCAAGGCGCGGTCGATTCGTGACATTGCCATCGAAACCGTGAAGAAACATGGCGGGAGTTTGCCGTGCGATGCGGAAGTTCTGATGGGCTTGCATGGAGTTGGGCCGAAGTGCGCGAACCTGGTTTTGGGAATCGCGTGCGGGCAGGGGAGGGTTGCAGTGGATATCCATGTGCACCGTGTGACGAACCGATGGGGGTATGTGCAGGCGAAGACGCCGGAACAAACCATGGTGGCGCTGGAAGCACATTTGCCGAAGCGATATTGGGTGGAAATAAACCGGTTACTGGTGCCGTTCGGGAAACATATCTGCACGGGAAGATTACCGCATTGTTCGACTTGTCCGGTGTTGGATATGTGCCGGCAGGTGGGGGTGAAGGCGCATCAATAAAATATCAAGGCGAAATGATGCGGTAGAAGCGACGGACGTTGATGACCGCTTGCGAATCGGTGAATTGATATTGGCCCGGAGAAATTTCCGGGACGGTGCCCAGCATCGTCCAGTTGCTCAAGGGCAGCGACGCATTCGTTGTCGCCAGCACGCCAAAGAGTGCTCCAGCACTATTTGTGAAAGCGAACCGAAAGCTGCCGATGCCCAGTTTCCTGGCACTGGTCAGGACGACAGGCGTTGGAACCGGAACACTGAAGTTGACGATAGTGCTAGTGCCGGGAATTCCATTAGCAAACACGGTCACCAACGCATACCCCGGCGGAAATCCCATAACCGGCGTGGAAATGAAATTCGTAGCTGACCAGTTCAGGCAATTCAAATACATAGTCTGACTGCTTTCGAGACTGCGCAATTGCACCATTGGATAATCGCTTGATGAATCTTTAGTGCCCCCGCTTGAAGCCGCGGAAATTCCGCTAAATTTGGAACCGGTCAATGTCAGGCTGCCGCCAAGATTGAGCAGTGAAGTGGCAGTGGTAATTTGCGGTTGCCAGGAATTCGTGAAACCAAGGCCAATATCAAATAGCTCCACGCTGCCGGTCCATCCGCCATTCGCGCGGCCCGCAACGGCTAATACCCTGCCATTCGGCAACAAAGTTGCCGTGTGATAGCTGCGACCGTTAGTCAACGCGCCTGCCATGGTCCATGTTTCCGTGATCGGATCGTATAACTCCGTGCTTGAACGCCAGCCGCCAGTATAGCGTCCTCCTGTGATTAGCACCTTGCCATTGGGCAACAAGGTTGCGGTGTGAGCACAACGCGCTTCAGTCATCGTCCCCGTGGCTGTCCATAAACCCGTAACCGGATCATACAATTCGGCATTGGCGAACATCGCGCTGCCATTATATCCACCCACGACGAGCACCTTGCCATTGGGCAGCAACGTGGCGGTATGTTCCTGGCGCGGAATGTTCAGGGAATTGGCAGAAGTCCATACGCCGGTAATCGGATCGTACAGTTCTGTACTGAAAAGATAAGGACTGACTTGGTTAATGCCGCCTGTGATCAGCACCTTGCCATTGGTCAACAAGGTGGCAGTATGCGAATTTCGCCCGATCTGCATGGCCCCCGTTGTCGTCCACGAGCCACTTGCTGGATCAAATAGTTCGGCACTAGAATTATAACGACTCACGGCATTCGTAAGATAGGAACCTCCAGCGACGAGCACCTTGCCGTTGAACAGCAAGGTTGCTGTGTGCAGGTAACGCGAGTTGTTCATCGTAGCTGTCGTCGCCGATGACCCAATGGCCGGATTATACAGTTCCGCGCTGGAAGGAGTGTCATTATTGAAGCCATTCCCCCCCGTAATCAGCACATTCCCATTTCCCAACAGAGTGGCGGTATGGCCCTGGCGTGAGGTATGGATGAAGTTGGTCTGTGTCCAAGTTCCAGCAGTTGGATTGTAGATGCTCGCATCGCCAAACGTGGTCACAGAATAGCCTCCGGTCACCAATACTTTTCCATCGGGCAGCAAAGTGGCGGTATGCCTCATGCGTTCTTCTAGTTGGGCGGTAATTGTCCAAGCTCCGGTAGTGGGATTAATCAAGGGATCATAGATCTCAGTGCTGGAAAGAGCATTGTTACTGGCTCTATTTTCGCCTCCTGCCACCAGGACTTTTCCATTAGATAGTAATGTCGCTGTGTGGAGTGCGCGGATGTTGCTCAGAGATGCGGTTGCCACCCAATTTCCCGTGGCGGGATCGTATATCTCCGCGCTGGAAAGGTAGTTGGTGCCATAGCCCCCAACTACAAGAACCTTGCCATTGGGCAGCAGAGTCGCCTGGTGAGATTCGCGTCTGGTGATTAATGAACCGGTTGTGGTCCAGGTTCCACCGGATGGATCATACAATTCCGCAGTATTACTGGTGGCCTGCCCCCCCGCAATGAGCACCTTCCCATTAGGCATTAATGTCGCCGTATGCCGCCCGCGCCCGGTGGTGAAGGAGTTGGCTGCTGCCCATACCCCAGTGGCGGGATCGTATATCTCCGCGCTGGACAGATAACCGCTGCTGCCAAAGCCTCCGGCAACAAGGACTCGTCCATTGGCCAGTAACGTCGCCGTGTGACTCTCGCGTGCAGCGTTAAGTGCCCCGGTCGTTGTCCACGTTCCGGTGGCTGGATCATAGAGCTCTGTACTGGAAAGAATATTTTTACTTGCACCCGTGCCGCCCGTGACCAACACCTTCCCATTGGGCAGCAAGGTCGCCGTTGCACTCCATCGAACGAAACTCATCGCGCCAGTGGGAGTCCAGGTTCCGGTGACCGGATCGTATAGCTCCGCGCTGGAAAGCACGCTGCTGGCGGCCTGTCCCCCCGTGACCAACACCTTCCCATTGGGCAACAAGGTCGCGGTGTGGAAAAGGCGGGCTGTGGCTGGAGAACCTGTCGTTGTCCATTTGCCGGTTGATGGGTCGTAAAGTTCGGCAGTGGTCGAAATTGGACCTCCCACTCCCGATGCAGTCGTGGAGCCTCCTACTACCAGCACCTTCCCATTAGGTAACAAGGTCGCTGTGTGGTCTCTGCGCCCGCTTGCCATCGACGTCGTGACAACCCAGGAATCGGCC
>JAQGPC010000238.1 GCA_028293285.1 Pedosphaera sp. | reverse complement strand
TTGGCAATAAGGACTCCCTATCCCATCTTGAACCCTCCGAACGTGCCCAAGCTTCATTCCGGTGGCGTCACTGCTTGGTGCGGATCACGGAGGGGTGGAGGTCTTGGGCGGCTTCCTGCATGTCTGGAGTGGCATCGGGCAACCGGGCGGCGTGCTCGTAGGCGGCCAGGGCGTCGGCGTATCGGTACAGCCTTTGATACGCGATTCCGAGATTGTACCAGGCACGGGCGGGCGCATGCCGAGTGTGGGTGGCGGTTTCCAGCAGCTTGATTGCCTTCGTATTGTCAACCAAATGCAATGCCTCCACGCCCGCGCGCTCGATTTCTGATTCCGCGGAGTCCGTCAAATTGACCCACGGCCAGAACAGGGTCGATCCGGCTGTGACCAAAATCACCGCCGAGACAATCCAGACCCGGCTGAGTTGCCGTACCTTGCCGGTGCTGCTCGCCGCCAAGCCGAGCAACGCGCCCATGATGGCGCCCGCGCCGTGGGCGACGTTTCCCACCGGCATCGCACCGGAAATGGTCAGGAAGATGCAGAAGAAAAACCACCCGATGAACAATTGGTTGGTCCTGGAATCAATGGTGCCGGCGAACCGGGGGTCGCGTTTCGCCAGCACGCCGAGCATGCCCCAGAGTCCATAACCGACGCCGGACAGACCGACGCCGCCATGTGACAGCATGAAATCCGCCATGGATGAAAAGAAAGCCAGCAGCAAAACAATACCGGCGTAGCGCAAGTGCCCATAAACCCTTTCCAGCAGGGTCCCGAATATCCACAACCAATAAAGGTTGAATGCGAGGTGGAGGAAATTCAGGTGTGGCAGGGTGCTGGTGAGGGCGCGCCACAATTCCCATCGTTCCCAGACTTTGACGTTCATGACGAGGCCGTCAATGTGCAGGCTCGAGCCCGTCCACCACATGACCGACACTGCCAATGCCAGCACGCCGACGGACGCGGTCACCGGGTATCGCGGCAGAGTTTTCAGTGGTGGTGATTGAAGCATGGGTTAATTTTTATTCTGCGGCACGACAAAGCTCCACCGCGCCGAACAAAGTTTCGGTGCAGAGCTGTGCTTCGGTTGGAGCTGGATTTGGCACGCCCCAAGGATGGAAAAAGGTTTGGAAGAGTTCACGAAAATTCGTGGAAACATCTTAATACTAACCAGTCTGGACACATTCAAAATGAGCTTGTACATTAAAAAAAGCGATGGCTACGGCAGAACAGATCAAATCATTGATTCGCTCGCACCTGAGCGACGATGACGAACGCTTCTATACTCTTGCTCTCCAAGTAGCAGCACATGAGGCCCAGCAGGGGCACGGAGAACTAGCCCATGACATTCGGGACATCGTTGATAAGTCGAGGCGGTCACGGGGCGGTAATGTACTGTTAAAGTTTCCGCAAGAGATGGCCGGAATGGTTTTGTCTGAAAAAGGCGAAGCGCCTTTATCCGCTTTGGTACTTCCGGAGGAACTCAAAGGACGCATCGAGCGAATCATTCATGAGTACCGGCAAAAAGGAAAGTTGAAAAGCCACGGCCTTTCCAATCGTCGAAAAATTCTTTTGTCCGGACCTCCTGGCACGGGAAAGACAATGACCGCACGCGTATTAGCTCATGAGTTTCGCTTGCTGCTGCATACCATTCAAGTGGACAAGCTAGTCACGAAATTCATGGGCGAAACGAGTGCAAAGCTTCGTCAGATCTTTGATCTGATTCGCGACGAACCCGGCGTGTATCTTTTTGATGAGTTTGACGCAATTGGCGGAGATCGCTCACTCGACAACGACGTTGGCGAGATGCGCCGGGTTTTGAACGCCCTTCTTCAATTTATCGAACAGGATGCTTCGGACAGTATGATTATCGGGGCAACCAACAAGCCGGCATTGCTCGACCGAGCCCTCTTCCGCCGGTTTGATGATGTCCTCACTTACAATGTTCCCGATGTCGTTGCTCGTCAGAGATTAATCAGGAATGTTTTAGGATCCTTTGAAGATGGCAGATTGGGATGGAAAGCGATTCTAAAGGAAAGTGACGGTCTAAGTCAGGCTGAGATTAATCACGCTTGCCTGGATGCAATCAAGTTGACGATCCTTAACGATCAAAAAGCCGTCCAAACTGTAACGTTGGCTAAAACACTCCAAGAGAGAAAGCAGACGCATAAACGGTAACTATTATGCCGGGCGAGCGCTTCTCTCATCTATTTCTTCCAGGGCCATCGAACACTCGGGATGACTATAGCAACCCTCGCCGAGGTGGTGACGGTCCACGATTGCGGGTGCAAGATCGCCCAACGCACGCCGAACACGTCACCCGACGGCTCCAAGAGGCTTGGACCATGGCGAAGGACCGTCAGGCCGTTTCTCATGCTGACCGGCAGGGTGTTTATTTGGAGTTTTCCAGCGAGCCTGGTTTCGATCTCTATCTAAAAGGATTGGAAGAGCTAGGATCCGGGATTCGGCTCTTGAACGTGAAGACCGAAGGCGCAACCGGCACCGAAACGACTAAGGCTACAGTTTTCGTGCCGCATTCCAAAAGCGGACATTTTCTCCAACGCGCAATTGCTTATGCCAATCAGGAAAATCCTCCAAGGAAAGATGGCACAACGACTCCGAAGAACGCTACTCTCATCAATAGTATCGGCGACGTGCGAGCAGCTATTCTGGAGTCATCTTTTTGGCAGGATGCCCGTGATAGAATTCCCGCTGAAATGCCGGACTGGGTGGAGGTTTGGTTGAGCAGCGAAGACCTCACAGTCATCGAAACTTTCCGAAGTCTTTGCCTTGAACGTGGCATTCAACTCGGAGAAGGACGTCTCACCTTTCCGGAACGCACGGTTCTGCTCGTGTTGGCAAATCGGACTCAGCTAAATGACTTGATTGAAAATTCCGATAGCATTGCCGAGTTCCGTGCTGCCCGTGAAGTCGCAACATTCTTCGTTGAAGAAGCGAACACTGATCAAGTTGCAAGAGTCGATGATATTTTCCAGCGCACAAGGATTCTTAACGCTGACGAGATCGTTGTGCTGGTTCTTGATCATGGTGTAAATAATGGCCATCGTTTACTTGAAGCCGTACTTTCTGATGACGACTGCCATGCTGTTGATCCTCGTTGGGGAACAAACGATGATCATGGACATGGAACTTTGATGGCAGGAACGGCCGCTTTCGGAGATATATTGGAAAGCTTGGCTAACAAACGGTCTATCATCGTCCGTCATGGGCTAGAGTCAGCAAAAATCCTGCCGCCACCTCCGGAAACAAATTCGAAGCGCCTGTGGGGTTATTTTACATCGCAGGGCGTGAGTAGAGCTGAAATTCAAGCCCCTCATCGAAAGAGAATTATTTGCATGGCCATCACTAGTGGCGATCAGCCTACCCGGGGTCGGCCCACGTCATGGTCTGGGCAAATCGACGAAATGGCATCGGGTGCTAATGATGACAAGAGGAGGCTTATCATTCTCAGTGCTGGAAATGTTGACGATCCAGACGACTGGAAGGCATACCCGGATTCAAATAAAACGCGCGAAGTTCAGGATCCCGCGCAAGCATGGAACGCACTTTCTGTCGGCGCATTTACCAATAAAACGAGAATCACCGATCCGACATTGGTTGGATACCGGGCGATCGCTACAACGGGAGGGTTGTCGCCGTTCAGTTCCACTTCGATTACTTGGCCAAATCGCAAATGGCCAATAAAACCGGAAGTTCTCTTTGAAGGAGGTAACGTAGCCATGGGATCAAACAAAAGCGTGTTTGATTCGGACGACTTAAAGCTTCTTTCGACTTACTTCAATCCGCAAGTAGCGCAATTCTCCCCGTTCGCCGCAACCAGTGTTGCAAGCGCTCAGGCTGCTTACATGGCTGCAAGAATTCAAGCAGCTTATCCAAATGCATGGCCCGAAACGATAAGGGCACTCATCGTCCATTCCGCAGAATGGACCGACGTGCAGAAAAAACATTTTTTAATCGACGAATCGAAACGAGCCTATTACGAACTTACGAAAGTATGTGGTTACGGAGTTCCGAACATTGAACGTGCCATGTCATGCGCCGCCAATTCTCTTTCATTAATTTCAGAGGCTACAATTCAGCCTTTTGGCAAACACGAATCTCAAAGCCGTTACATCTCGAAAGACATGCATGTGTATCGGTTTCCTTGGCCTCTAAAAGTCTTGAGCGATTTGGGCGAAATGCCAATTAAGACGCGTGTGACTTTGTCGTATTTCATCGAACCAAGCCCTGGAGAGATCGGCTGGAAAGACCGCTAT
>JAQGPC010000162.1 GCA_028293285.1 Pedosphaera sp. | reverse complement strand
CAAGCCATCAGTTGTTTAAACAATCTCAAACAATTGGGCACATGCTGGTTCATATACACGGGGGGACAATGCTGATCGTCTCGTAATCAATGATTACCTGGCCACCACTCCGGACACTTCCTGGATCAATGGATCAATGCTGGCCCTGCCCCCAGCCACCAATATTAATCTCATTCAGATCGGATTTTTGTGGAACTACAATCAATCCTTGAAAATTTACAAATGCCCGTCCGACCCGCTAAAACTGTTCAATTCGCCCACCGTTCGTAGCTACTCCCTTTCCGCGCAGATGGGAGGTTACGCTTCGGGAAAACCTTGGGACAGTCAGGGCGACCCCGAGCTTCATGAACAATCCGGGTTATCCTCCCGCTTATAAGCATAGTGAGATTAAGGCGTCCTCCCAACTGCTGACATTCGTTGATGAAAGTCAGTACACGATTGATGACGGATTTTTCGTCATGTATATGCCTCCAGTCGCGGGTGGATTTAAAGATATGTGGGGCAACAAACCGGCTTTCAAACGGCATAATAATAATGGCACCGCCGTCAGAATATTTGGCAGCCCTACTTCGAGATATTCTTCGCGGGTCTTAAACACAGCGCCTTCCCAATGCGTGTGGGGGAATTAGCCAGAGAGTCGGCTTGTTACTTGCCGCTTCCGGCGATTTCTGTGCATTCGCGACCTGTGCCATGGCCGGTCCTGCTCTCATCATTCCAAACAGGAACAGACCGATGTGCACAAACACAAACCGCTGATTTTATTTTTGATGGAATGGGAATTCTTCATGATGACCCAGTTTTTCCGATATTCTAATTGGGCCTGATGAATGTTTTGCCTTCAGCAGTTCCTCGTGTGAAAGAAGCTTCGGGAGCTTGGACGTTGAATCCGGATCGGAGGCTGCACAAAATAAATTCATAGCGAAATGTTGCGCCACGGGATCAACAGAAACTGACGCTTCCAAATCCAAATCGCAAACCCACAACCGTCCGTGACCCAGTGGAATTTCGAACAGCACGGTGCGGTATTGTTCCTTCACTTTGTCCCGGGAAATATAACTGTGCGAAGGAATAAACCGGATTAATTCGCGCGCGGTCGTTTTGGGCTGTAAACGATGCGAGGTATCCGCCACGAATACGCGCCAATCATCCTTGCGTCCCCACCATTTCAAATCCATCGGCGCAAGTCCCCTGACCAAAGGCGTGCCGGCACAGGGGACAAAATCCGCGAATTCACCGGGAACTCTTTTTACGTCCATAATATCGGATGAAAACAATTTGGTGAATTTGTCAGCAGGCGAAAATACGATTGCCGTTGCACCGCGTTCAATGGCACCGCGCAATGCACCTGTCTTTTCGAGGCCGGTCAGGTCGTCGCCTTTACCAAGCAATATTACTCGTGCATTGGTTGACTCCACCGATGTGAAACGCGCGTTCGTTTGGAGGAAATGATTTATCTCCGGACCTAGTCCACGCGTAAAAGCGGGTGCGGGAAGATTAGCCGGTGAGGCAGCAGGCATAACTTCGACGAAGTCGGTTGTGTCACTGATTTCCTTTTGGCCGCAGACTAAAGACAGACGAAGGGACATCTCGCGACCGGCGGCAGCGGGTGGGAGTTCGATTTTCACCGGCACGCGCGCGGTTTCATAATAAGCGAGCTTGGGCAATCGTCCGATTTCACGAGAGCTGATTTTCTTTCCCGTCTTGCGATCAAGGATGCTGAGTTCAATTTGTAGGTCGGACAAATCTTCCTGGGTTTCGCTATCGTTCGTGATGAATACAGCGGTGTCGAACCGCTCACCTGCGAAGAAGCGACGGCGACCTGTTTCCAGCGCCAGACCGATGGGCGAATATGCTTCGCGCATGGCTTCGAGGACGGAGTAAGGCTTCACGGTTTTTGCATCGTAGCTGTGCGAGAACCAGCATTCGACGGCAAAAAGTTGGAAGCCAGCGGTGTGGTCGCCACGCTCGAAGCGGAGGCGCTCCGCCCAGCGCTTGGTCACGGCGCGATAATGTTCGAGGAAAAATTTGGGATCATTGCCGGGATACGCCAGATTGCCAATCCACGCCTGTGGCGTCACCAAATCGCGCGTGTAACGGAAAACTGGCAGTCCATTATCGAGATCAGGATAACCAGTGGACATTTCCTGGCCGATAAGCGGACGCTGACCGCCGTTGTTTTTCACTTCCTTTTCCAGCTTCGCGTCCGTGACGAAGGAAGATGGCGCATACCAGTTGTTGTAACGATGGATGTCATCCGCGTCGCCGTCGTCCAGACCGTTGGGCTTGATCAGTTCATTATAAAGATCCGGTTCACGGGCGTATTCCGACGAGCAGATGACTGGTCGGGTTGGATCAAGTTTGCGCGTTTGTTTCACGACGCCGGAGAGCTGCTGCCATTTTTCCAGATTCTTCGAGTCCTTCAGCGTCATTTCATTGCCAACGGTGTAGATGAAAACACTTGGATGATTCCGCGCGCGCTTTACCACATCCTCGTTCTCCATCAACCAATGCGAGAACAAATCCGGCGGTGTCGGGCCAATTTTGCCACACAATCCCCACGGACGAATGCCTTCGAGACTGACGCCCAACCCAATTTCATCCGCCGCGCTCAGCCACGCTTCGTTCCAGGGAGTCGCGTGGGTGCGAGTGATGCGAATGTTCGAGTCATGCAGGTGCTGGATGAGCGTGTGCGCCAGCGCCGGGTCAAACGGATTTTTGCCGTAAGGCAAGTGGTTTGCGCCACGCAGCCAATAGGGTTTGCCATTCAGGAAAAACTTATTACCCCGTGCTTCAAACGTGCGAAAGCCAACCTCATGCGTCCACGAATCCAAAATTTCGCCTTTGTCAGATTCGAGCGTAACGTCGAGCCGATAAAGATTTGGATCGGCGGGCGACCATAACTTGGGTTTGACGTTGCGCAGGGTGAGTGTGTGAGTGACGGTGTTGGTGGCCAGTTCAATTTTCTCAGGCGCGATTTCTGCAAACGATTTACCCGTTTTGGCATCGCTCCATTTCGCCTTCACGCTTGCCCTTTTAACGTCAGCCAATGCCCGTGCTTCGAGGCGCACTTCCGCGCCGTCCAGCGACGGCACAAACCATACATCTTCCAGTTTTGCGACGTTGCGGACCACAAGTTTAACGGGTTGCCAGATGCCATGCAGGTCATAGGCGCGGTTGTCGAAGTTCGGCGAGAGCGGGCCAAACATACCCTTGCTCATCGTTCTTACTTTTGAGGCGGTGAGATTGACTGTTACGGCTTCACCCATAGTGAGTGAGGTCGGTGGAATTTTTTCCATCGAAACGAAGACGGCAATGAGATTCTTCCCGGGCTTTAGTTCCGCCGTCAGGTCGTAATCGAAACGGCTGAACATGCCGTCGTGCGTGCCAAGCAGTTTTCCATTGCAAAAGGTCTTGGAACGCATCGCCACGCCATCGAATTCGAGGAACAGATGCTTATCCTTGGGAAGCGCGGGCACGTCCAACCACAAATGGTACCAACCGTCTTCGGCGCGCTCCGTGTCGAAGCCTAATTTTTTGAGCCGTTCGGTTTCGTATTTCTTGAAATCTTCCGAGTCGTCGAGCCACCAATAAATACGATTGAGCAATTGGGGAACGGGAACCGGCGCAAAATTATTTTCATCCGCGGCGCTTTGCGGACTTTCGTTGGTTGCGATGGCGTAACCCGGCTTATAAAGCCAGTTGCCGTTGAGCGAAAATGTTTTTCCCGGCGAGAAATCATTTTCGTGGAGGGAAATTTTTCCATTTTCAATGGCGACTGCGTTGAGCGCAAAAAAGAGAATGCAAAGAACAATTCGATTCATGACAGGAAAAATTAAGATTGTTTGTCGAGATTCACCGGTTCAAAACGCGGTGCGCAAAGATGATGCAACACGAAGGCAACCAGATAGGCAAATGCACAAATCGAAAACAATATCCCGTAGCCAGTAGTGATTTTATTTTGCAGTTTGAAATGATCGAGCAAACGGCCGGTAAGAATCGGGAACATCATGCCACCCAGCGAACCGGCCATGCCACCGATGCCGACGACGGAGGCCACAGCTTTTTTGGGAAACATATCTGAGACGGTGGTGTAAAGATTTGCCGACCATGCCTGATGCGCCGCGCCTGCAAGGCCGATGAGGAAAACGGCCATCCAATCTCCGGTTTGGGTGACGAAAAATATCGGCAGCACACAGAGCGCGAAAACAAACATGCCGGTTTTACGTGCGCGGGTCACGCTCCAGCCAAGTTTCGTCAGATGCCCCGTCACCCAACCGCCAATGATGCTCAAGACGGTAATGATCGTGTAAATCGTCACGAGATGGATCCAGCTTTTCTTGATGTCGAGGTCACGGGTGGTCTTGAAGTAATCCGGCAACCAAATCAGGAAAAACCACCAGACCGGGTCAGTTAAAAATTTTCCAAGTACGAACGACCAGGTTTGACGGTACTTCAGCAAACTGAGCCATGGAATTTTTTCGGCGCTGGACTTTTCATCGGTGTCGCTGCGAATGAAGGCCAGTTCAGTTGCGTTCACTTCCTTGCGACGTTCGGGCAAATCGTAAAAAATCAACCACGCCACAAGCCAGACAAATCCAAGGAATCCGGCAATCACAAACGCAGAACGCCACCCCCAAGCCTGGGCAATAAAAGGAATGGTGGCGGGTGCGAGAATGGCGCCGACGTTCGTGCCGGAATTAAAAAGGGCCGTCGCGAATGCCCGTTCTTTTTTAGGAAACCATTGCGCGACACTTTTGATTGCGGTTGGGAAGTTGCCTGCTTCGCCGAGGCCCAAGGAAATCCGGGCAGTTAGAAAACCGCTCACGCTGCCCACCAAAGCATGCCCGATGGCAGCGAGACTCCACGCTGTAATGGAAACAGCATAGCCGATTTTTGTTCCAAACCGATCCACAAACCAACCGAACCCCAGCAGGCCGATACCGTAAGCACCTTGAAATGCAGCATTGACCCGGCCGAATTGCTCATTCGTCCAGCCGAGTTCCAAGTCGAGAGTGGATTTAAGCAACGAAAGAATTTGCCGGTCGACGTAATTGATAGTCGTCGCAAAAAACAACAGGGCGCAAATAATCCAACGATAGTTGCTGGTGCGTAATCCAGACGGTGATTCAACGCGGCTTTGGGTTGTGGTCGGCATGGTGAGCTTGGTTAACCGCGGGCACGGCTATGGATACTAGAGCACTGATATGACTCGCCATATTGGTCTAAACAGCCTCGTTTATTTGCCGGGCAGTGCCTCATGAGTGTGGCAGCCCCAACGAAGAGCTTTGCTCAATTAAGAGGCGAATTTTCACAATGGTGTAACGTTTAACCGGGATATTCTCTTGTTTATTTCGGTTACCGACAGATGTCAAATTGTTTTCTCCATTTTCAGTGACGAATTTAACGTGCAGTTTAAAGCTGGGCACTGCGTTTCTTAATATTCAGCTACTTTGGAGCGGGGCCACTTGATTGGCGGACAATCAATTCTTCCGGCACCATAATAGTCTGATACTTGGTGATAAGGCCCTGGCGCTGTTCAAATATCAAACCCACGGAGGCTTCGGCAACCCGATTGGCGGACAAGGCGAAGGTGGTCAAAGCCGGCCGGGAATATTTGCTCATGGCCGAATCGCCGAATCCCACCACCGAAAAATCTTTTGGACACTGCCGTCCGGCGTCGGCCGCCGCCGCGATGGCCCCCATGGCGATGGCATCGTTGATGCAAATTGCCGCTGTGACGTTCGCATTGCGTTGTAACAAAGACGCGAAGCCGCTGACGCCGCCATCAAATCCAAATTCCGTGATATTTACCACCAACGATTCGTCAAATTTCAGTCGCGCAGCCTCCAGTGCCCGCCGATAACCAGCGACTTTGCACAACGTGGTCTTCGGTCGCGTCAACGAATCTGAAATTAACCCAATCCGACGATGGCCCAATCCGATCAGGTATTTTGTTCCTTGCAGGAAAGCGTCTTCACGGTCGGGCGTCACGGTGGAAATGCCCGGAGGACTGTCCGGCAACAAATCCACCACCGGCACGCCCTCCGCGGCGAGTTGGTTTAGGCAGCTTTCACGCATCGCGGGAGAATCCCACAACACCAGGATTCCACCGGTGTTGTGCAACATTTGCCGCTTGAGAAATGCCTCTGCATCGGCATTGCTGTCAGCGACGTGAACCGTCAATTCAAAATCTCGGGCAATGGCCGCGCGGCTGATGGCCATGGCCGTGGCTGAATGCGAGGTGGCGAGGTCCCAGGTGACAATCAGCAAAATTACCTGGTTCGTGTAGCCGCGCTGGAGCGCACGTCCGATGGGATTGAACTTGTAGCCGAGGCGATGCACTGCATCGAGCACGCGCTGTTTGGTGGCGTCGGTGAAGCGTTGTGCGTGCTCGTTGTCGTTGATGACATACGAAACCGTGGAGGGCGAAACGTTTGCTTCGCGCGCCACGTCTTTCATCGTCGCCCGGTTTATTACAGGCCGTTTCACATTAGATATCCACGGTATATTGCCCGCACGGCAGGCAAGTGTCGAGCCTAACTTGAGCGACTGGAGGGAATCGCGCCGAATTTGCAACCTCCTGAAGAGGAATAGAAGGTGCGCCTTGCGGCGAGATTCAAGGAGCGTCTGATGAATCAAGTACGCGCACTTCGGTAACCGTTTTTGCCAAATGATGATCGGCGAATGTCCAGACTACTTTCTTATCGCGGGTGACTTCAAACGCATGCACGCCCTTGCCTTCCTGTCCCCGCAGAAAATTTCCCACAACCAGATTTCCGTTCTTGAGGGGTTGCAGGCTCGTAATCCAGCTCAGGTTCAGTTCCGGTGCATCGGCTGCGCCGAATTCCCAAACGATTTTCTTCTCGCGGTTTACTTCAATGACGCGCTTTTGGGTGCCGCAAGCGATGAGTGTGTTTCCATTCTTAAGCCGCAGGGCTTCAAATACCGAAGGGACACCGGTGTAATCCCAGACCACTTTTCCGTCCGGAGTATATTCACGCACTGCGCCCTCCATTTCGTGGCAAGCAAGGATATGACCA
Source organism: Pedosphaera sp. (assembly GCA_028293285.1). GTDB lineage: Bacteria > Verrucomicrobiota > Verrucomicrobiia > Limisphaerales > Pedosphaeraceae > Pedosphaera. The sequence continues at coordinate 13,238 of JAQGPC010000162.1, read as the reverse complement.
TTAGCCAATTGATGAAGGTGTCGAAGCTGACGATGAAATTGCTGTTCACTGGTGATTAAATTCACCGTATGCACCACCTCACCTTTACTGTTCACCTCAACCGCCCGGCAAGGGCCTTGTTCGCCAAGCAGCACATAGCCATTTGTCAGGGCGGAAATTGCCATTACCTGCGGACTGGAACTGACGTAATTCCACGCGACTTTGTGGTCACGGGTGATACGTTGTGCGCCAGTTGGCGTGCCACCGTAGGCGTAAAGAATATCGCCATTGGTCAAGACGTCGCACATCACTGTCACGCTTGGCGTCTGGTGTTCCCAAGTTAGTTTGCCATCGGCCGAAATTTCGATGATGCGCTGGGGATAATCGCAAAGAAGAATGCGATGTTTAATCGCTTCCGCCCCACCCACGCCTGCCACGCTGACGAACAGCGACGCCAGTACGGCCAAGGCTATTAAATATTTGTTAAAAACAGGCACGCGATTCATAGTCAAGGACTCGGCGGCAAGTGACGCCGCCCTGCCCCACATCCGACCTTATTTTTCGCGAGTGAATTTATGAAGGTGCCCGAATGCACTCCACTCGGAGACAATGAGATTGCCTTTTTTGTCCATCGAAGCGCCGTGCGGCGAGTTGCAAATACCATCCTTCCACTGGTCCTGCGGCAGACCGAAGTTTGCGCGCTGGCTTGCAGTGGGATTATCGCCGACTTGCGCGGCAATATTGCCCGCCTTGTCCAAGACAGTGACCCGGCCTTGCAACTCGGGAAAGACAGCGTACTCATTGCGGATGTAAACGGCGGCAGGCATGCGAAGGTCTTTCTGGATGACCTTTACGAAGTTGCCATCGAGATCCCAGTATTCCACCCGATTGTTATTACGGTTGCAAACGAGTAACAGTGGCTTTTTGAGACGCGTGTCCAGGGCAATGCCGTGGCAGGTGTTGAATTTCCCTTCCTCCGCGCCGGGCCCGCCGAAGGCTTTGACGAACTTGCGGTCTTTATCAAACTTGAGCACAAAATTTGAACCGTAACCATCGGCAACGAAAATCGAACCATCAGGCCCGACAGTGACAGCGCAAGGATTGAATCCCTTTTCGTCTTTGTAAATGCCTGCCTCTTTAGGGCAGTGAATTGTCCACTCTGTCGTGCCGTCGAGCTTGAGCTTGAGCACCTCGTGATCGCTGGGGCGCGCGGCGTAGATAAATTCCCCGCCTTTCTCTTTACGTAATTCGAGACCATGAATGCGCGTGGGGCCGAAGGCGCGCAGGAACTTGCCAGCAGGCGAAAATACGAGGATGCCGCGCTCGGTATCGGTGGTGACGTAGTAATTGCCGGCCTTGTCAATTACGGTGCCGCCATGGCAAGGGCCGAGTTGCTTGCCATCGGGCTTTTCATCGAAGAAATGGGGGGCGATGGAATACTTCAGTTCCGCGGCAAAAGTCGTGGTGGAGACGAGTGCGATGGCGGCCAGCAGGGTTTGTGCGATGCGATTCATGGTTGGTGCCTTAAATATGATAGTCTTCATGGCTCGGTGAGTTTGTAAAGCCGGGCACCACAAATTGCAACTGTGATTAACGTGAAGGAACCGTCAAAGACTGGCTCTACGTCACAAGAAGTCTATCCTGTATGAATATCAGGGATTAGGCACAACCCGATAGTAGCGCGATGAAAATTGCTGGGCAGCCGTATCAAGGAAATTGATATACCCGTTCGTGGAAGCAACTTGGGCCATTGGGAGCCAATCGACAAGATTCGTCGAACCTTGAATCGTATAGGTAGTGTTAGGCAAACCAACGACCTGCAATTGGAAGGAGCCATTGGCATGACGTTGAAGCCCCCCCACCCGGCTGGGTGTTCCTATCATCAAGATGGCTTCCTGGCTCGTGGCGGAGCTCGCGTAATTAGTAACAATCACCCGGTAATTTCCTTCGTTTGCTGGCGCAAAATTGGTGATGGTGAAACTGGCATTCGTTGCCCCGGCAATATTAACCTTATTGAATTGCCATTGATAATCCAGCCGGGGCGAACCGTAGGCTACAACATTCAAAGTCAAATTACTGTTTGCTCCCACGGTTTGAGATGCAGGATCCCGGGCTATAACGACATTCGGAGAAACAGTCAAAACCGCGGAAGTGCTCTGCAATGAGCCTCCGCCATCCGTTAACAGCACCGAGTAATTTCCAATCTGACCGGATTGGACTCCACTTAAGGCGAAGGATGAATTGGTTGCTCCGGCAATGGTAGTGCCGTTGTACTGCCATTGGTAACTGATGGCAGAGGTGCTGGAAGCGCCCACTGTAAATGTTGCCTTGGCTCCTTCTGAAACGCTTTGGTTTTGCGGTTGTGCGGTGATACTTAAAGTCGGAGAAGCAATCATCAGCGACGCAGGTTGGCTGGAAACTTTATTAATAAGATTGCTGATAATAACCGAATACTGGCCGGTCTTTGAAGGAACGACATTGCTGATAACCAGCGAAGCATTGGTCGCTCCGGCGATTTTAGTTCCGTTGAACCGCCATTCATAGCCAAATGGGGCGCTCCCGCTGGCGTCCACATTGAGCGAAGCCGTCTGGCCGGCAGTCACGATTTGATTTTGAGGAGCTGTCGCGATTGCGGCCGGATCTCCGAGGTTGATGTTCAGCACCACGCGTCCACTCGCGCCATTCTTGCCATCGACACTAATGAAGTAATTAGTGCCTGCCTTGGCTTGGAAACGCACAGCACTGGTCTTGCCGTTGGCGCCACTATTGTCGTCGCAAGCTACGCTCACCAGGGTCGAGAAGTCATATCCCGAGCCCGTATAAACTCCCAGCGTAGTATCAAAGTCACTGCCATCGGTATTGATATAAAGAGTGCCGTTAACCTGCGGAGTATAGGAATACCAGGAGGAAGCGCCGCCCGGAATGCCGCAGTTTCTAGGTTCACCCGGTTGGGTGCTGCCGCTGTAAGTGCTGAATATTTGCGTGCTGGAATAGCCGCGGGTAGTTGATGCACGCGCCCCGGTTTGCATCGAAATGCTTTTGAGCAGGCCACCCAGAGTGCTCGTAATGTTCGTGACGGTGGTAACGACGCCGGTGGTAATATTCGTGATCGTAGTAATCGTGGTCGTGATAATGGAGCCAAGCCCCGTACCGGTGCCAATGGTGGCCAAATCCTGAAACTTATCCACGGCTGCCACAGAGCGGTTTACAGTATCATCAGTGCGGTTGATCTGAATGAAGATCGGCTTGGAAAGAATTTCACGCGTGCCTGAAAGCAACCGCACATAATACAGCCCTACGTCCTCTGCCTGAACATTAAGGAGTTGAAGCGTGCTGGATTGTGCGTTGGTGATGATTACGCCATTGTGGTACCACTGATAAGCTACCGCTATCCCATTAACATTGACCCCAAAAGTCACCGGTTCACCCACCCCTACCGTCTGGCCAACAGAAAGCGAAGTCACCACGGGAATACGATCAGTGGTAATCTCCAGACCCCAACTCACCACAATCTGGCCTGAGGCTCCGTTTAAACCATCGATCTGGATATGATAGTCCGTTCCAACTTCAGCATTAAAAGTCACCAAACTGGTCAGGAAACCACCGCTATCATCATCGCTCGCCACGAGCGAGAGGGAATTGACATTCGTGCCGGTGTAAACTCCAAGCAATGTATCGAAGCTGCTGCCGCGAGTGCTAAAGGTTACCACCCCGCTGGCCGGCGCGCGCCAGGTAAACCAGACCGATTTGCCCCCGCTCTTTCCGGTAGCTTTGGGCTCACCAGTTTCTTGCGTCGCAGAGGTGTTATTCCCAATTCCAACGCCGGAGAGTGAGCTGACAACGGTGCTATCTCCAAAATTATCAGCCAGCCCCATTGGCGCGGCATTCACGGTAAGCACGGCAGGAATGCTATCCACCGAATCAGCTGCGTTGGCAATGGTGACCTGGTAATTACCGCTGTTTGCCACCTGGACATTCGTCAGAATCAGGAAAGCATTTGTCTCGCCCGGAATGTTTACGCCATTCAACCGCCATTGGAACGACATCGGTTGCGTGCCCGTTACGGACAGATTAAAAGTGACGGTATCTCCCACATTCGCCGCCTGACTCATTGGTTGCGAAGTAATTACCGGCGGCTGTGGTTGGCGATACTGCACGAGGACATAATCGTAATCGCTGTTCGTGCCTTTGGATTCACCCGCCACGTAAACGTTGTGCTGCGCATCCAGGGCAATTGCACGGCCATTATCATCCTGGTTGGCAGGACCACTATATCGTGCAGCCCAAAGTTGCTCGCCGTCGTTGCCGGAATATTTTACGGTTTCAAAATCGAATCCCGCGCTTTGACCTTTCGACGATCCGGTCACGTAAACGCTGCCATCCTGATCAATTGTCAATGCATGGACAAAATCGTCACTTGCTTTAGGCCCATCGTAACGCGCCTCCCATATGTTGGAACCCGCAGGGCTATACTTCAAAGTGAGATAATCGAAATCACCACCGTAGCCCCTGGAGGAACCGGTAACCACAACGTTGCCAGCAGAATCCAGAGCCATGGCTTCTGCCTGGTCAGCCAGATCCGTTGGGCCATTATAACGGTTGGCCCACAATTGTGTCCCACTGGAATTATACTTAATGGTCGCGTAATCAAAATCGGTGCCCGCACCTTTTGATTTGCCCGTGACAAACACATTGTGGCTGCTGTCCACCACTATCCTGCTGGCTTCGTCATCTCCATTTCCCAGCCCGTTATAACGTGCTGCCCAAAGTTGAGCGCCACCGGGAGTATATTTCACAGTAGCATAATCGAAACCTGACCCGTTCCCGGTGGACTTGCCAGTGACATACACACTGCCTGAGTCGTCGAAAGCAAGGGATTGGGCATAATCGGGCCCATTGCCAGTGCCGGTATAACGCGAAACCCACAAGCGATTGCCATCGGCATCGTATTTGATGGTTGTGTAATGGAAGTTACTGTCCGAACCGCCTTGGGAGGCACCAGTCACATATACGTTTCCCGAAGCATCAACTGCAATGGCAGTCGCCAGATCATCCTTGCCACTTTGCCCATCGTAGCGCGCTGCCCAAAGTTGATTTCCGTTTGAATCATACTTGATGGTTGCGTAATCCAGCCCGCTGCCTGCCCCCTCGGAATTGCCGGTGACGTAGACGTTGCCCTGGTTATCGAGCGCCAACGCCACGGCTTGATCGTTTTGTCCAGCCGTGCCGTTGTAATTCGTGCGCCACTGCAACACACCCGCAGAATTGTATTTTAAAGTGACATAATCCTGTCCGGTTGCATTTTCCTCCGCGTACCCGGTCACATAAATATTTCCCTGGCTGTCAACTTTGGCGTCCTTTGCAAAATCAGGGTGGTTATGTGACCCGTTGTATTTCGCAATCCAGCCTTGGCGCACCTTGCTCGTTACATCCAATTGCGCGGTAATACTTGTATCGGCTCCAGCCACATTGCTCACCACCACTGAATAGTCTCCGCTGTTAACAACATCCACATTCGTGAGGGTCAGGCCGGTTCCAGTCGCCCCTGCAATCGGAGTTCCGTTAAATCGCCATTGATATGATATGGGCTCCGTTCCAGTTGCAGCCACGGAGAAGAAGGCGGTTGAGCCGGGGATTGCCTCTTCATCTGCGGGTTGTTGGGAAATAAGTGCTGCGATGTTGACGGTCAACGTTACCAGCGCGCTATTGTTCGTGCCGTAGGGATTTATAATAGTTACTGAATAATTGCCAGCGTCTGTAGCTTGAACGTTTGGACGAGCCAGCGTGGAATTGGTTTCTCCCGTGATGGCAGCACCATTGAAAAACCATTGATAAGAGAGTGGACTATCACCTATGACGCCAACTGACAGATTTGCAAGATTACCTAAAACTGCCGCCAAATTCTGCGGCTGAACAGTGATGATTGGAGGAACATGAACGACCAAAGCCGCCACGTCACTGGTGGTGGTGCCAACTAAATTTGAGACAGTCACTGTGTAATTACCCGCTGCATTGGCCAGTGTATTGGTGAGTAGGAGGACTGCATTGGTTGCGCCCGGAATGATAACCCCATCCAGATACCACTGATAGCTTAGCAATCCGGAGCCGGTTGCGACCACACTGAAGCTGGCAGGACTGCCCTGGATGATTGCGAGACTTTGTGGTTGAAACACGAGCACCGGGGGCAAAAACACTGCCAAGCTTGCGGGAGCGCTGGTTACGGTTTCCGTGCCATTCCTAATATCCACCGTGTATAAGCCTGATTGCGAAGCCGTGGTGGTAAGAAGATATAATGAAGAATTCGTCGCACCATCCAGGCTGACCCCATTAAATTTCCATTGGTATGAATAAGGGCCTGTACCGAGGACAGCGACGTTGAAGATCGCTGCAGTTCCAGCCACGACACTTAACGCTGAGGGCTGGCTGGTAATGTTGAGTGGAACATAGACCGTCAGGTTTGCCGTCGCACTTGTTGCGGTGCCGAAGTAATTTCCCGCCACCGCGCGGTAATTCCCCGCCTGCAAGTTTTGCACATTCGCGAGGGTCAACGTGGAACTCGTTGCCCCGAGGACGGGAAGATTGTTGAAATACCATTGAAAGCTGGAAGCGTTACTGGCCGTGACACTGAAACTGGCGCTCCCATTTAAAGTCACTGTTTGACTCTGAGGCGACTGCACAATTGAGGGAAGCATCGCACCCAGCACAAAGTTAGTGTCGCTATAAATTGGATACAAATAGCCAGCATCGCCTATCCGGGCGGCAAACTTGCCGGTTTCCGAGGCAAAGCTTAAAACTGCGAACTGATTACCCAGCGAAGGAACAAAGAGATTATTAAGTTTGAGACGAATATTGCCGCCCAAATCCATATTGGTGTTACTGATGATGCGGTCATATTGGCTCGAGCTTGAACCGCCAATTCCAACAGTCAATTCACCGCTGGCAGTTTGAGTGAAAGGAACCTGCAAATTTAGTTGGCCCGGAAAATTATCAAAAGCCATGCTTCCGGAGTTGATCAGGCTGGAAGGAGTTCCATTCGTTGAAATGAAAGTTCCTCCCGAGCCAAGGTAAAGAGAACCGCAATTAAGGAGACTTGAACTATTGAAGCAAAGCTTTCCAGATCCTGAAAAACTCAAGGAACCGTAGTTTTTCAAATTGGCTTGATTCAAATTTTTATTGGAAGAGCCGCTCAAATTCAAACGGCTTCCTGACTTGACTGCCAGGGAACCGGAAACAGTTCCACCAGTCCAATTCACAGTGCCGACCAGGGCATTGGTCCCTGCGCCGCTGCCGTTCAAGATCCCAGAGCGAAATTCAAAGGAAGAGTTTACCGTGACCTGACCCGCAACATTTACTGAAGCACCATCGACCAAAACGCTGCCAAGTCCGGTAATTTGCGAACCCGTTGAGAAAGTGTGGACGACTGCATTCGAACCTGGCAGAAATGCCACATTCCCCGTCTGGACTTCGAGAATTCCGTTGTTCACCAGGGAAATCTGGCTGAAGCTGCTGGTGGATAAACCAAGAAACTTGCGTAACGTTCCGTTGTTCACGAATGTCGTCGCCTGACCACTGCCGTTTTGTAATGCCTCGTTATTTTGAAGTTCGAAAACCCCATTGTTTTCAAAATAGGCACCTCCACTGCCTGTCAACGGGCCCTGCCCCGACCATACCGTGTAGCCATTATTTATGAGTTGTGCAGCGACGAGATTCTTGTTGCCGTTTCCCTGGATATGCAAACTTCCGGACGAACCCACAATAATATTTTTTGAAATTTCACCAGCGTTCCAGTTAAGCGTTCCATCCACGGTAACGGTGCCATCTCCGCCAATACCTCCGCCGTTGACATTGATTGTTCCGTTTGCTGCCGCCTGGGAATTATTAGCAACGATCAGGAATTTATTGTTTAAAACCAGAGCCTGGATTCCAATGCCGCCGCCAATAACAAGACTGTTCAGGTTGGTTACGTTGACATCAACCGTTACAGAATAAATTCCACTGTTCGTAATGAAGACACGATCGTCTGTAGTGGGCACGCGATGTGGGCTCCAATTCAGAGCGGAACTCCAGTTTCCGCCCAGAATGTTGTTCCAAACAACATTCGCAGCGTAAACACTGGGAGCACCCAAGCTCGCGCTAACGAGGAGCAAGAGTGCCCATCTAAAAAATCTGACTGTTTTCATTCCACAGATAACTTCTCGCGGATGGAAAAGCAGAAGACAGGCCAGAAAGAGGGAATTTTCATATTTAATAAATTTCCAATTATTGCTGCCCAATCTTTTGACATTTGCGTCTGTTTACAAGACACAGACGAGACACTTTTGTCTTGTTATGAGACACAGTTTAAGCGGTTTCAAGTCGAGTTTATTTGTAACTCAGCAGGTTGCTTAAACTGCAAGAATCCTCCGACAATTCGAATTTCTCAAAGGCACCAAGAAGTGGTTATTGGCAATGGTCTTGCTCACCCAAAGCGGCAAGTCACATATATATGTACATCAAATTGAATGCGAGAGTGAGTTACTCTTCCTACAGCATTGGCAAGAAAGTCAAAGGCCTTTACCTGCTACTGCTCGCTGCAGCCTTTTTTAACTTCACGAAATTAGCTCACGCTGAACCAACCAGTGTGACAAACCAGGCTGGCATCATTCTCACCATTGAACGAACCGTTGAGGTGGCGCGCAGTGGAAGTCTGCAATGGACTCCGGCGACGACTAACCTTTCTCTCAGGTTCGGAGATAGTCTTCGCACCGGCCCCGGCAGTCGGGCAACTGTGAGATTGTCTGACCTGAGTATCCTGCGCGTGAATGAAAAGACCGTCCTGGAAATTCGTTCGCAAACTGAAGCCAAGGGTTCCCTCCTGGATCTTAAATCAGGTTCGTCTTACTTTTTCAATCGTTCCAAGCCTGCGAGTTTGCAATTTCACACGCCTTTGATTTCCGGAGCCATCCGCGGCACGGAGTTTAATCTCGCGGCTGAAGAAGATGGTCGCACGGTTGTGACGTTGCTTGAAGGTGAAGTGGCTCTCAATAATGCCAAAGGCGATTTAGTGCTGCAGAGCGGCGAGCAAGGGATTGTTGATCCCGGCCAGGCACCACGCAAAACAGCCGTTTTGCAAGCCATCAACATCATTCAATGGAGTCTGTACTATCCCGCAGTTTTGGATCTCGATGAAATCGGATTGAGCGAGCAGGAAAAATCCACCTTCGCAGAGTCGCTTTCGGCTTATCGTTCCGGCGATTTGCTTGCCGCTTTGACGAAGTATCCCGAGAATCACGAACCGGTTTCCGATGCAGAGAAATTAGAGCAAGCCGCGCTTCTCCTCGCAGTTGGTCAGGTGGATCACACGGAATCCAGATTGAAGACTCTGCAAACGCCTTCGCGCCTTGCCCAAGCTCTCCGAAAAGTAATCGCCGCGGTAAAGCATCAAGAGGTTTCTGCGAGTCAAACTCCAGAAACTGCCAGCGAATGGCTCGCCGAGTCTTACTACCAGCAATCACGCTCCAAGTTGAACGAAGCGCTGACAGCGGCGCAAGAAGCTGTAAAGAAATCTCCCAACTTTGGTTTTGCGTGGGTGCGGGTTGCTGAGCTTCAATTCGGTTTGGGCCAGACCAGTGAAGCCAAAAGCGCACTTGAGCACGGCCTGCAACTTTCGCCACGCAACGCCCAAGCCCTCGCGCTAAAAGGTTTTTTGCTTACCGCTGAAAATAAGATCACCGAGGCCACTTCTTATTTCAATCAAGCGATTGCTGTGGACGGCGCTTTGGCGAATGCCTGGTTAGGCCGGGGTCTTTGTGAAATGCGCCAAGGGCATAGGGACGCAGGTCGCCAAGATCTGCAAGTCGCTGCCGCCTTGGAGCCGAACCGCTCAGATTTACGTAGTTATCTCGGTAAGGCTTGGGATGAGACTAACGACCGCAAGCATGCCGACAAGGAATTGAAACTCGCCAAGCAGCTTGATCCGGCTGATCCGACTCCCTGGCTTTACTCCGCCCTGCTTGCTCACGAATATAACCGCGATAATGAAGCCATCAGCGACTTGGAGAAGTCAAAGCAACTGAATAATAATCGGAGTATTTATCGGTCTCGATTTCTGCTGGATCAGGATCAGGCGGTGCGGAGTGCGAATCTCGCAAAAATGTATCAGGACGTGGGGATGTTTGACGTGAGCGTTCGCGAAGCGGCCCGTGCCGTGGATTATGATTACGCCAATTACTCAGCGCACTTGTTCCTGGCCAATAGTTATGATGCCTTGCGTGATCCCAAGCAAGTAAACCTCCGTTATGAAACACCATGGTTCAGCCAGTTGTTGGTGGCTGACCTGCTGGCTCCGGTGGGTTCCGTTCCTCTCTCCCAAAACGTTTCGCAGCAGGAATACACGAGGCTTTTCAATGGAGACCACTTTGGCATGTATAGCAGCACGGAATACTTGAGCCGTGGCGATTGGATTCAGAACGCTTCTGTTTATGGCAATTCAGGCAATACCGGCTATGCTTTCGACGCCTATTACCGCTCAGAAAACGGCTGGCGGCCTAATAATGATCTCGAAGATTTCAATCTCTCAGCGAAATTAAAACAACAACTCACTCCACAAGATTCGATTCTGTTTGAAGTGGACCGTTCGGTTTTTAGTTCGGGCGATGTCTTGCAATACTACGATCAAAAGACGGCCAGTCCTTCTTTACGCATCAAGGAAATACAGGAACCGAATTTATACGCAGGTTATCACCATGAATGGAGCCCGGGCGTTCACACCTTGTTTTTGGCGGGACGTTTGCAGGACAACTTTACGGCAACAGATACCAACGCAAACGTTTTTATCGTCCACAAGAAACCTAATGGCGAAGTAACCGGCGTGTCACAACGCCCGGCCTTATTTAATTATGAGAGCGATTTGGTTACCTACAGCGCGGAGCTACAGCAAATCTTTCAATCTTCTTCGCACACGCTTGTGCTGGGTGGACGGTATCAAAGCGGAGATATTGATACGCGTTCCTTCGTTCGCGCCAGCAAGCCAGTCGCCCAAGTCATCTCCCCTGACCTCGCCCGTTTGAGCGGCTATGGATATTATCTCTATCAAGTTGCCGATCCATTGCAACTGACCGCCGGTCTCAGCTACGATCATTTAGAGTATCCGCAAAATAATGAAATCCCTCCTCTCTCCAGCATTGAAACGCATAAGGATCAGGTTTCACCCAAGGCTGGCTTCCGCTGGACACCACTGGAAGACACCACCTTCCGGGGCGCATGGTCCCGGTCTTTGGGAGGTGTATTCTATGATACCAGTGTGCGACTTGAGCCCACACAAATCGCTGGCTTCAACCAGGCTTTTCGCAGCGTTATACCGGAATCAATTGCCGGCCTCGTGCCGGGTTCAGAATTTGAATCCTTCGGCCTGGCTTTCGACCAAAAATTCCCAACTCGCACCTATCTGACCATCATTGGAGAAATCCTTAACTCACATGGCACCCGCACGGTGGGAGCCCTGGATGCGTTTGGTCCACTGCTCATTGATGTTCCTTCCGGCATGCGGCAGACCCTTGATTATCAGGAAAAATCTTTCTCTTTAATCTTGAATCAGCTTGTGGGCGATGAATTTGCCATCGGCGCGAAGTATCGCGTCAGCGTTGCGTCTCTGGAGGATCGTGTGCCATCCGTCCCTGCCGTCTTTAACAGCAACTTCAGCCTGAGCGCAAATCGAGATGTGAGTGCAACCCTTCACCAGTTAAATCTTTACGCCCTTTATAATCACCGTTGCGGGTTTTTCAGCCAGGTGGAATCCATCTGGTCGGGACAATCCAATCAAGGTTATGCCGTGGATCTGCCTGGCGATGATTTTTGGCAGTTCAACACATTCTGCGGTTACCGCTTTCCGAGGCGTTTGGCGGAAATCCGTTTGGGTGTATTGAATATAGCGGATCGCAACTACAACCTTAATCCGCTCAACCTTTACTCCGATTTACCGCGAACCCGCACCTTCGTGGCGAGCTTCAAATTTAACTTCTAAGTCGGAACCAAAGAATTTATGTTGCCGAGCAAGCTATTTGAACCGGGATGAAGTTAAAGCCCAAATTTGTAAACGATTCCATAGGTGGCATCATTGGTGCCAGCCTGGTCTTTCTCCTTGGTTTGGCGCTATGGAATCCTCTTTGGGATATTGACATTCCCATAAAGTGGCCTGAATTCCCCATGGCCATCAGAATGACTCGCGCCAGTTATGACTGGTCGTTTGAGCTTTCCAAGTTTGCGCGCCCTGATTTACAGAGCTCAGAAGTTGTCATCGTTTATATTGATGAAGATTCTTTAAGGAGCCTGGGGCAATCGCTCACAACGCCCATGGACCGCTCTCTCCACGCAAAATTACTAAATAAACTTAAAGCTGAAGGCGCCAAAGCAGTGGTAATGGATATGATTTTTAGTGATCCCGGGCCCGATGAGCTTTCTGATAAATTATTTACCGAAGCGTTGCGCTCGAACGGCAAAGTCATATTGGCAGATGACTACGCTCAGCTTCCAACCAGCAGTAATCGCGGAGTTGCGTCGTTTAAATATCAAACAATTACTCCTTATGCCCCTTTCGAAAAGGCATCCTTGACCAATGGTCTTGATGCACTGGCAAAGGAGGATGACTTTCTGGTCCGGCGCCATTCGCATACTCCGCCAAGCCCAGGGGACCCGCCAAGCTTATCCTGGGTAACAGCTCAAACTGTGGGATTAAAGTTAACCAGGAACCCCCGTGAACAAGCCGTCGAGCGATGGATGTATTATTATGGCCCCCCCGAAACCATCCCTCATGTTAATTACCAGCAGGCTCTTTCTGAGAATGGCGTGCAACCCGGATTTTTTCGTAACCGAATTGTATTTATTGGAGGTCGTCCTCGCGTGGGAGCGCTTGCAGAAAAGAGGGATGAAATGCGAAGCCCTTATTCCACCGCCAATCGTCTGTTCAATTTCATGCCGCTTGTCGAAATCCATGCCACTCAATTGTTGAATCTTTTACGTGGAGATTGGGTCACGCGTCCTACCCCGGTGGTGGAAATCGGCGTCCTGGCACTGGCGGCGTTTATTTTTGGATTTGGGTTCCTGCGTTTCCGGCCACCAGTTGCGACCGGTCTGGCAGTGGCATCCATGCTGGTGGTTATCCTTATTGCTCAGAGTTTGTTCGTCCAACAACGCATCTGGTTCCCCTGGCTGGTCATCGTGGCCGCTCAAATTCCATTGGCGCTGCTTTGGTCCGTTATATACCGGTCTTTGCAATGGTATGT
>JAQGPC010000137.1 GCA_028293285.1 Pedosphaera sp. | reverse complement strand
ACGGAGAGTTAGAGTAAGAGTAAGAGTAAGAGTAAGAGTCAGAGTAAGAGTAAGAGTAAGATTATGAGACTAAACTAGGCTTGTGCAGATTGAAGCAGGCGGCAAAGTTTATCGTTGCGGAGATGCAGACGAACCTGGCGTAGGTGGTGAAGAAGTGGTTTGGCTGTTCACAGGGTCGAAGCCGCTCTGTTGCCAGATTGAGTGAAGAGAGTTGGGAGAGTTTGAACTACTCAAGTTTTGGGAAGGTCGGGGGCGCACACGATTTGATCACTGGGCTGGGCGACACTCCAAAACTGGCCACTGATTTCAGCTGCCCTCATTCCCGGGCCTTTTGCCGGAGTAACTCGAATTGAAACCGACTCACCACGACCGGGCACTGGGATGCCGAGCGCCCGGGCAATGGCTGCGTGAGATTCGAATTGTCCAAGAATTATGATGCCTTCGGATTGGAGATGGGTTCGAGCTCCACCGTTGGCTCGGACGCGCTTCATATAATCATCCTGTTGCGCAACCGTGGCGACGACCGCTCGTCCAACCATCATCCCAAGCGCATTACGAAAAAGTTCATTGATGCGCATTTGCCCAGATCGGCAATTCATGATCTTCTCAACGGTCTGACTCTCAAGCTGCAAGAGGATATTGGGCGGCAGGGAGACCTTCTCAAAAAGCCAACTGATGGCTTTTCGACCGGCTTCGTTGAGCGTTGCCTTGGCGTCTCTATTACTACCGACGTTCAGGTGGTCAATAGACGCACGGACAAGCCCCATGCTCCATTTTGGGTCTTTGTTATCATCCGCCCATACAACAAGGCACAAGTGTCCACGCGCCTCGGGGGGAATCATCCAACCGCCGAGTGTTTGCGAGTATTTACAATCAACCTCTATTCCTGCGATCCGGTAATCTAATATTTCTCCGTCTTCAAATTCGAATTCTCGGTGGAGATTGATTTCAACGAGGGTTCCGCAATGCGTCTTTTCAGTTTTGTGAAGTTGATCCCGTCTATAGCGGCCAGTCCGCTGGCCATCATAAAGCTGGTCGATGGTATCTCGAAGAACTTGAGCTGTCCGGGAGCCATCTGGATCAAGCTTCCGCAGCGCAGCGGCTACATTCCCCAATTCGGCATCAATGACGGCTTCGGCAGGCATGAAGGTTACTCTTTCCTCGCGCTGCTGCCCCGCTTTTGTTGCGCTTCTTCAATGAGTTTTGGCAGACCAACCTTGAGTGCCCTAGCAAGCCGGGACGAAACATCGAGCGTGACGTTGCGCACACCGCGCTCGATCATACTCACATATGTCGGGTGAAGTCCTGCACGTTCAGCCAGCCTCTCCTGGGACATGCCAGACGCCATCCGTCTATTGCGAACGGCAATTCCAAATTGCCTTGATATGCTCGAGATTGGCATTAAGGCATGTATTTGGCATTTTTATCACAAATCTTCCACAGACTATGGTATGTGCTCGCTTGCAAGCTGGGGCGTAAAACAGCAGGTCCGTCTGGATGAAAAGTTATGCTTAACGCGCTGTCCCGATAGTAGACCTAACGAGCCTTGGGCTTGAATTGGAAAGGGAGTCTCCGAAGTGACCGGGAAGCATCTAGTAATCTCATTTCAATCAATTTGCCATTGCTACCATTTGCAGCGGGACGCCGCCGGTTTAGGGCATGCATGATTGACTGGCCCACGCATTTTGCAACTTGAGGTGGAAAAGCGTTGCCAACTTGGCGATAAGCCCACGTTTTGCCTCCTGTAAACTGCCACTCATCTGGAAAGCTTTGGATACGTGCAACCATTCGGACGGTAAGACGCGGCAACTTAGCCTCGGGAAACGTAGAGTCCGGAGCAAAATCAGCGATGCCTAAGCCATCTACCGCAAGTCTCTGCCACTGGAGCCTGGCACGAGTTGGGCCAAGGTCGGGGCCGCCGTGTTTCTTCGAACCACCAACAACCGTTGGGGCGATTCCGCAAGCCTTGGCAGCCCAAGTTTCGGCTCCTAACCATCCGTTGGCACCCATAAGATCCACTAAGGTGCTTCCTACGGTTTCAATTGGGCCTGTTTCGAGGGGCCATACAAAAAACTCTGCGTCTTTCGGCTGGAGGGCAACCAGCACAAAACGCGGTCGCAACTGTGGAACCCCATAATTTGCAGCCTGTAAAATTTTCCATTCAGGCTGATAACCGAACTTTGTAAGCGTATTCAGCAAATCACGCCTATAATGCTCAAATTTAGCAGAGGCGAAGCCCGGAACATTTTCGAGAAGCACAGCGCGTGGTCGGGTATGCTTGATGATCTCGACGGCGGTGGGAAACATATCGCGATCATCATCAGCGCCAAGTTGTTTGCTGGCGATACTGAATGGGGGACAAGGAACGCCTGCGGCAAGGAGGTCAATGCCAGTGAAATCGTTATGCCTTAGGTGGCGGATATCTTGCTGAATCACGTTCCAATGCGGCCGATTCTTTCGCAGGGTAGTGCAAAATTGCGGCTCATATTCAACTGCGGCTGCATGGTGAAAGCCGGCCATCTCAAGACCGAGAGCCTGACCACCACCGCCAGCGCAAAGTTCCAAAACAGCAAAACTCATTGGTGTAGATTTGACCTCATCTACGATTGGACTGCAAGCGACTAACAGTTTGATTAAGTGCTTTAGTGATTAGATGCACTACCCGGGATTCGTCTGCTAGGTCATGCTCCCAAAGGCGGACCACTATCCAGCCTGCCTTGGAAAGTGCGCGCTTTACCTCAGCATCGCGCTTTTGGTTGCGCCGAAGCTTCGGTAGCCAGTACGAGCGGTTGGTGCTGGGCTTTCGTCCATGTTGGGGGCAGCCGTGCCAAAAACAGCCGTCCACAAAGATAGCAAGTTTTTCCCTCCGAAAAACGAAATCAGGCTTGCCTAATACGGTTTGGTGTCGCCGCCAACCTGTAATGCCATGCGACCTAAATAATGAAATAAGCTTTATCTCAGTATCTTTGTTTCCTGACGAACGAATCGTCGTCATCACCTGCGAACGTTTCAGCTTTGAGAACACGTCTGCCACATCTCTAATCTATTTTCTTTCAGTTCTCCTGTCACGCTGTGATCTAATGACAGCCGGGTTTGATTGCAGCCGGGATGAAAGTTCGCGCAGGTGGCGCAATCATTTGTGAAAGCGATTTTCTTGATTTTTTGACGTGCCCAGGTAAGAAATGCCTTAATGTTTCATCTTAAAAAATACTTTGATCATCGGTTTGATTCCCTTTCACAAATCCTGGCAGCATTCGGTTGCATCCTGCTCCTGCTCGCGACCGGGTGCGCGTCCAGCGGCAGGTCGGCGATGCGCCAGCCGTTGTCGGTAAAACTGAGTCAATTCAAAAGCGCCGCGATAGAGGTCAAATCCGCCCTGCCCCACGACCCGGAAAAGTTGGATGAATTCAAGGTGCAGTTGGAAAGCCGGATTGTGGCCAAGCTGCGGCAACAAAAAGCGTTTGGGAAAACTTTTGCGATGGCGAGCAGTGATTTGCCGGCAGAGTTGAACATCGTGGTCATTATCACCAAGGTTCGTGAGGTGGATAACTTCAACCGAGTGATGTTCGGCGCGTTTGCCGGACAGGCGAATACGACGGCCACGGTGGAATTGCGCGAACAAGCGACGGGCAAATTATTGGGTTCCGGCGAGATTGAGGGCAAATCTTCCGGCGGTACGGTCTTCGCCGGCACAACGCCTGAAGCCATAGAGCGGGTGGCTGATGAAGTCGTCCGGTTGATCACTGAGAATCTTTAGTGGCTTTCGGTTAGTTCAATATAAAAAGAGGTAAGGTTTTCGCTTAAAGCCTATCTCAGCAGGCGGTTGTTTGAGCAACGGAAGGCCTAATTGCGAGGGAAAAAGTCAGAGTCTCGTCACCTCGCCTCCTACCGGGATAGGTTCTTAATAGTCATGCCGCTCCGATGGAGCTAAAGGTTTCTTTTGGGCGTTATTTTAGAAGCGATCTCATAAATACCCATGCGGCGGAAGAGAAAGACAGCAAAGGGAGCAGTCTGGAACGGCCGATCTTTGGGCTGGCCGCGCCATCCACGGTTATTTATGAGATGGCTTCTATAAACATGGCGCCCCTAACGGGGCTTGGGAAACCAAGATTGGTTAAGGGGGAGCAAGATCAAGGGGGGAATTCGAAAAATTATTCCAATGGATGAAATGGAGTCAATGCAATCAATACAGTCAATGGAGTATTTGGTGAAATTCAGGGGGGATGTTACAAAGGTTAAATGGCTGTTGATAATGACGAATGTCGAATTTCGAATGACGAACCGGAAGGGCCGGGGTTGATTGTCAGTCGGGTGCGAGGGTTACGTCGAAGCGACATGAATGCCGCGCTCCAAAATCGAGCAGATGCGACCTTGTACGAGCTGGTACGAGCTAGTACGAGTTGAAAGCTTAGGGATGTCCGCGGATTGCGCGAATGCATACGAATGAGAAAGAATATGCCAATTAGCCGCGAAAGGGCGCAGAGAACACAAAGGACGAATGAACACTACTGAGTCGAGAGACCAGTGTCCAGGGTCGAGGGCCAAAGCCAAGAGATTAGGATTATGATTATGAGTAAGACAGTGTTATCCCATAAGAGCATGGCTCAGCAATCACCCGCTTATTCTACGAGGGTTTGCTGATTTTTTTGAGGGGGTGACTTTCCAAATTTTCTGGTTGGTCCTGTTTTTGGGGTGATTACGCCTGGTGCTGTCCCATGGATATTTAACAAAACCCCGGCAGGAACGCTTGTGCGGCGTTGGTTCTTATTCGCCGCTGCGGTCCGGCTGTCCCGTAGAAAACCAACACCTTTTGCAAATCCCACCGATACCACAGCGCGCAACGCACGAT
>JAQGPC010000126.1 GCA_028293285.1 Pedosphaera sp. | reverse complement strand
TTGCTTTCGGTGCTACGGTTCTGAGCAGTAGTGGGGCGGCGGATATATTTCTCACGAAATATGATTCAGCCGGGAACGTGGTCTGGGCTAAAAAGGCAGGCGGCACGGCTGACGACTTTGGGAATGCCATTGCGATGGATGTTTCCGGCAATGTCTATATAACCGGTTATTTTTTAAGCACCAACGCGAACTTCAGCGGCACCATCCTTACCAATCTCGGAAGCGCTGATATTTTTGTGGCGAAATACAACAGCGCCGGAACGTTGCTTTGGGCCAAATTGGCGGGCGGCAATGGGTACGATGCCGGGAATGGCATCGCGGTGGATTCGGCAGGCAACAGTTATGTAACGGGATTTTTCTACAGCACGAGTGCCAATTTTGGAAATATCACGCTGACGAATAATGGCCAGAACAATATCTTCGTTGCGAAGTATGACAGTGCCGGAAATGTTTTATGGGCGAAGCAGGCTGGTGGAACTTCGTTTGACATGGGATTTGCCATTGCGGCAGATGCCGCGGGCAATAGTTACATCACCGGCAATTTCTTCAGTCCCACCGCAGCTTTCGGTGGAGGTATTACGCTGACTAACACCGGTGAGAACGATGTGTTTGTTGCCAAATACGATCCTTCCGGCAACCCGCTTTGGGCGAGGCAGGTGAAGGGAGCTTCCGATGATTTCGGTTATGGCATTGTGGTGGATGCTGCAGGCAACAGTTATGTGAATGGCACATTTCAAAGTGCCATTGCTACTTTCGCAACCGGGATAACGCTTACGAATGGCGGGTATAACGATATTTTCATCGCAAAATACAATTCGGTGGGTACCGCGCTGTGGGCCAAAAAGGCCGGTGGAAGTTCTGATGAGTATGCGTACGCCATGGCGATCGATGCCAATACCAATCTTTATTTAACGGGAAATTTTTATAGCACCAATGCGAACTTTGGCGGGATCACCCTCACCAATACGGGAGGTCATGAAATTTTTCTCGCCAGATACACCAGCGCAGGAAACGTGGTGTGGGTGAAACAAGCAGGAGGAAGCTCCTTCGAAACCGGCAACGGTGTAGGCGTGGATGTGGGTGGAAACAGTTATTTAACAGGATATTTTTCGCCCACCAATGTAAATTTCAGCGGTATCCTGATAACGAATGCGGGAGCGAAGGATATTTTTGCAGCCAAGCTGGATGGTGATCCACCCACTTTGAATTCCACACGGAGTGGAAACAAGTTGATTCTTAACTGGCCGACCAACCAATTGGATTTCATCCTCGAAGGCACGAGCGTTCTTTCTTCTTTCAGCGATTCAGCTTGGTTTAGCGTAACCAACAGGCCGGTGATAGTAGGCAGCCAGAATGTGGTAACTAATAATCTTCCCGGGAATGTTTTCTTCAGGTTGCGGAAGTAGATGAACCTTCGAAGAGGATTTGCAATTGGCGCCAATCCTGTAGTATAAATACTGCGTCGGCAGGAAGGATGGCTGAGTGGTTTAAAGCTGCAGTTTACTAAACTGCCGTGGCGTTTACGTCACCGGGGGTTCGAATCCCTCTCCTTCCGCCACTTCTCGTAGCGCACAACCAACCTTCAATATCTTTCGAGACGGTAAAATCGGCGGCTGTTGGTAATCGAATCTGTCACCACCAGATTCGTAGTCAGCGACTGTTGGCTTATGTTCGTCAAAGTGGACCAGAGATTGGTTGAAGAGAGATTGTTGCAGAACTGCACCACATAAGAACGGCCTGCTTCCGCAGTGAAAAATATTTTGAGTTGATTCCTGGTCTGCTGCACAGAACTGATAATAGGTGGCGAAGGAGGAATATATTCGATATTCAACAGAGGCGCAGCATTTTCGGTATCCGGGTCTTCGCGAGAAGCCAGGCGACGCACGGTGTTGGGAACCGCTTCGCTTTCGCAAATAATAATCCAGCCAAAGTTTGTACCCGGATGATCCAGCCACATTTGGATATCCGCAATCATTGGAGCGGGAGAATCATGCGCATCGGGAAATTGATAAGGATTTTGGCCTTGATCATAAACGATCTGTGACGCAGTGACGGTTGCGGCGTAATCGTTGGTGGCGCCTCCTCCGGGGACAGACCAAAGGTTGGTCGTATAAGCCATGGGACTGAGCCAGGTGGCGTCATTCGTTGAAGCGGGAGAGCCCTGACCCGAGGCAACACTGGGATTCTTGTTGCCTTCGCCCCAATCTCTTAAGAGGCGATGCAAATCAAAAAAACCGACGTCATAACCATCTCCTGGAACTCCCGTGACATTCAAGTTCAGGCTGGCGGAAATAATCTGCGAATGTGGGGGAATGTTTCCGGCGATATCAAATTTAACCAATGCGCGGTTGCGTTGCCCGTAATGGTTGCCGCCCACGTTCAACCAACTGCGTCCGCCAGCATTATTCGTCGGGGTAATTTCCATGATGCTGGTGTCAGCATTGGGGATAAGCATGATGGATTCGCCACGCGCCAATGGGGAGCAGATGAGAGTGACAAGCCAAATGGCAACAGACAATTTAAGACAGAAGCCGGGAAAAAGTGAGGATTTCTGAAGCATCGTTAATTTGAATTCCCCAGCATTTATTTCCAATCGAATGGCCGCCTTTATTGACGACTGTTACACAATGGGCAGTTCGCCAAAGATGGGAACTCCATCGATAGAGGATGTCCCACCATTTTGCAATCGTTCGCCTGCCACGGTGTAACCGGGAATAATTTGGTTCAATTGATTTTGAGTTGCACCGAGATGGTCGCGAATCAGTTTGCCGAGGACCGAACGATAATCCACGGCGCGTTTTACATAACGTCCGCTGGCGCCGAACATGGAACCTGATCCGCCTGCCACCCACGGGATGGTCTGGTTGTTGAACACATCATTAGGGCTGCAACCATACACACCGGAATGGGGGCTGCCTTTATTGTATCCATTAACACCGCCGCCGGCGACAAACATGGCACCGGCTTCAGCGTGGTCGGTGCCAATTGATCCGTTTTCGATACTGGTGCGTCCAAATTCTGAAAGGGTGATCACCACAAGATCATTCCAATTGGCCTTGGCAGCGCTGGAAGGGGCATTATTTTTCCGACCGTAAATGGTGAAATATTTTTGCAGGGCATACATGGCCCAGCCAATGCGCCGCAATAGATTGGCATGAGTGCCGGAAACACGGTTTGCGGCACTGGTGATCTGGGTTTGGTGGGTGTCAAAACTTCCGAATTCGGTTCCAGCAACAATGGCATCGGTTTTATTCAAGATGAGAGCGGCGGCTTTTAAATTCGTGAAGAAGCCGTAGGCGCCTTTATCCACTACAAATTTGTTGGGGTCTGGCAATGCAGGGCTGCCGGTGGTATGGTATGCGCCGCCCCCGTTCTTCGCGTCGGTAGTTGGGAATAGATAATAAGGAGCATCAGCATCCGTCCCGCCGGGAGTATCGTCTCGGAAGGTGTTACCGATTTCAGAGAAATCAATGCCCGCAAAAATTGCCAAGGTTTCGGTCAGGTTTCCGTATTGGAGGTTTAAAAGATCGCGATTGAGTTTATTGGGAAAAGGGAATTGATTAGCGGCCCGGATGGCGTTATCAGCTTTGTAATTACCCTGCGTATTATTCGGAACGCCGAGTAGATTGTAGCGGGTCGGGTCCGTGAGATTAGTCATGGCTGCGGCACTGCCCCGGAGCGAGTAGGGGAGGGCAGATTGAATGGAGACACCGGTCAACGCGTTCGTGTTAGCCAGACCGGATTGGACCATCGCACGATAAAAGATTCCATCCTTCACCAGATTATTGTTGGGCGCGGCACTTTCCCAATAATTCTGTGAATCAAAATGAGAACGGTTCTGGTTGGGATAGGCGACGCGATGGATCAGCGCGAGGTCGCCGGCATTATAAACGGGAGCCAGAAAACGGAGGGAAGGGTGGAGCGCGGCAAAACCATTTCCCAAACGGATGGCTTTGTCAGCAGTAGGAAATGTGGGGCCACTGCCAGTCGTCCAGAAGTCACATGGACCGGATTGGGTGTAATCGATGGCATCGACGGGGATGCCGATGTTGGGCCGACTGGTGGCATAAGCCGAATCGGCAATGGGAATAAGCGAGTTCAGTCCGTCATTGGCGCCCCGCAGAAAAATGAATAGAAGTTTTTTGCCATTCAGGCCGATATTTCCTTCGGCCAGAGCCCGTTTTACTACGAGCGGAATGTCAACCAAAGTGGAGAGGGCCACGCCCATCCCAATCTTGAATGAGCGATCCAGAAAGCCGCGACGGGTAAGAACATGAAAGTGTTGCATACTCTTTATTGTTCGTTGAAGCGTTGAAAACTCAGGAGCATGGCGACGGCCCCGCGGACGCGTGTTTCATAAAGGGAGGGATTTCCAGTTTGAGACAGGCCGGAAAGTGGCGAGGCGGTGACGCCATCGTCAGCAAGCTTAAGAAAGTTGATGGTCGCATTGCGATAAAGTGTCAAATTGGCGGTCCCTTCAGCCGGATAGATAATGCTTAGCAAATAATCCGCCACGGCAGCTTCATTGGTTATGCTGGTGGAGGGAAGTTTGTATTTCAACAAACCGACCAGGTCGGAAACACTCTTATTGCTGCCAGCGGTGTTGGAATCGTTGATTGAATCCGGCTTGCTGGTGTCGCTGGCGTTCATACAATAAGTCTGAATCCAACGGATGCGCTCCGCCAAAGTTCCTCCGCTAATCCAACCTGGCGCATCTTCCGGATAACCATTGGGATCCTGCCGATCAAAGAGCAGCAAGCTGCCCATGCGATTCAACGGAGTTGATGTTCGGGCAGTGGTGGTTCCATTCAGCGTTCCGCTGATGGAGTAACCATCCGTATCGGCTGAGAACGTGCCGGGGTTGCCGGTGCCATTAGTGCTGGTTCTTAAAGCGCGGATGGCACTAACAGTGAATTCCAGCGGGGTTTTTACTTTTTGCATGGCAGCAGCATTGCCGCGAAACAGATCGGAACTGAAGATATTGCTCAATACGGGCCAGATCTGTCCTTTAGGGTTGCTGTTTTCCCAGGTCAACATGCAGGACTTAACCAACCGGCCTTCAGGCGAAAGATTTGGATCTGTAAAATTGTAACCGGTGTCAAAGTCATCATGCACGAAAAGCCGGCAAAGTTTCACACTGATGAATTCTTCGGTGAAAGGTAGGTTGGCAAGATTGGTAATGACTGTATAGCCCTCTTGCAAACCGATTTTGTTCGTTTGCGTGGTTGATG
>JAQGPC010000117.1 GCA_028293285.1 Pedosphaera sp. | reverse complement strand
TCAAGGCTTCATCATAATGAATGCTAAGATTCCCGGACTTGGTTAGGCTGAGGCATACAAAGGCCCCGTAATAATCACTGCCCCCGCTCATGGTGAATGCGCATTGCGGGGCATAGAAAGTGCCGACAAAAGACTTCGAACCCGAGTAAGTAAAACTCGTATTGGTAGGCAGGCCATAATATTGAAAGGCGCTTGGGCTTCCACCATCATTAACCACGCCTTTGCCGGCCATCGTCCAACTCACAGGCGAGCCATTCGTATTCCCCACATACATTTTCAAACTCGCCCCCGGCGCGATGAGAAGTGCAAATTGCCCAGAGGTTATCATGCCCGACTTCAACCACCAGGTCACGTTCGTGCCGCTTACCAGGATGGTCACACCGTTGGCAAGAATCTGGCTCTGGGATACATACAACGTGTTATTATTCGTCATGGCCAAATAATAATTTGTCCCGCCAATGGTCGCGGATGATGGCGTCCATGCTGTGCCGGTAGGCACACCTACACTCGGTATTGCCACGTTCATGTCATTGCGCATATGATTTGTCTGGATCCCTGTATTATTTGCAATCCACGCGGCATCACCGACTTTAACCCAGCCACTGTAGGTCAAGGTGCCGCCCGGGCCGGTGTATAAACTGCCATACACGGTAAGATTACCTGAATCAGTGATGGCGCTGGTGACCGTGGAACAGGTGGCTACACCATTACCGGCCTTTGCCAAGGCGGCACTATACTGGCCATTCGTGCTATAGAGCGGATTGCTGGAATCATAACTATCGCATATCGTGGTGCCGGAAAGCGTGATTTGGTTTTTGGAAAGGACGCCGTACGAAAATAGGGGAGTGCTGCTGGTGCCGTTCGTGGTGGTGCTCCCGCTGGTCATTACCCGCACTTTGCGCGAAACCAGGGCTGTGTTGCTGGCAATTGCAGCTTGGTTTGTGGTGCCTGTACCTGCAGCCGCAAAAAATGGCTGGCTCAAACACGCGAATACCCACGGTATGGAGGTGTACGAAATGGTTCCCACAGAATCGATCTGGGGAGTGCTGCTGGTGGGGTTGACCGAAATCGTGGCCGTATAAGTGTTGGAACCGAATACGGTGCGCGTAACGGTGCTTCCATTGGTCCAGGGCGTCCACCCGGAGTTGACCAAATTATTGGTAAATGCCCATGGATTGGAACCGTTGGTTGCCACCGCTGAATTCAGCAGGGCCAGACTTTCTTCAATGCCAGCTTCCGTTACCGCCATCGCGGCATTGTAATTCTGTGAACGTCCCACCGAGGCAGATTGGGTTTGGACCATCGTTAGATAGCTCCCGAGAATGATGGAAGCTATTACCACGACGGTTAGGATTACAACAAACACGCTTCCCGCGCAGGGGGCTTGTTTGGAACGTATGATTTTCATAGTATGTTTTGGGTTGGAGTTAATTGCGAAGCACAACTTTTGCAGTTTGCACACTTTCTGAGTCGGTTAACGTCGTATAATTGGTTTTTTTACAGATCCAATCCATGACGATTACCTTGACGGTGTTAAAATTAGTTGGGTCTGGCACTGTTATCGGGGTAAACGTCATCGTGGTGTTTGTGACCGGCGTGCGCTGAAATACAGAAAACTTGAGATAAGTGCATCCCTTCAGCAGCAAATTGCTCAAAGTTTCGCCCGAAGCATAGTTGCTGCAAACGAGACGTCCGGTGTTGGTATTCCAAACATACGATAACTGGGTTCCATCCTTATTGGTGAAATAAAGCGCGGTCGGGGAGCAATTCGTCAAGCCCCCGCACATGCGAATATCGCGGGTCATTTGATCCAGGGCATTGCGACTTTGCCGGTCTAGCTCGGCATAGTTGGCGGTGCCGTCCAGCGTGCGGTGCATAAAGGTCATTGTGGAAAGTGCCCCGGCTAATATCAAAGAAGCCACCGTCAAAACGATCATTATCTCCAGCATCGTCCAGGCGTGATGCCCTTTCGTGCGCTTTGCTTGCTCAATGGAATGATGTAGCTTCATGGTCAATTACTGAAAACATAATTTTGCATGCCCATTTGGCTTACATAAGTGCTCATGCTGCGTTTGTGAACAGTGGCTCCCGTTAGCCAATTGACCGTGACGATTACTTCACGCATCGAGTTGCTATAGACGGGGGACATGTTTGTGGGAGCAGCGACTGAAATTGTTCCACTATACATCACCCCATTTCCCGTGGCTGAAGCGGAACCGATGTTATTGGTTTCAAAAAACCAGTTTACAAACGAGCCCGCAAGAACACTTGAATTGGTAAGCTGGTCCCAATTATAAAGCCGCACGCCTTCCATCTTATCCAGCATGATCTGGGTGGCGCGAAGGTTTTCGCGGGATAGCTGTGTTATGGAGAGGCCCATGGTCATGGTCGCAAAAATCGTAACAAACACCACCAGCATCACTACAGTAGCCACCATGAGTTCAATTATGCTGAAAGCAGATTGACCCTGACGCCCATGGTGACTTAAGCCATTTAACTTCATATCCGTTACGAAGGACCCGAATCCAATTCTAATTATTTTGGATTTAGTCCCAACAAGACTAAGCAAGTGCTTTGCCAACTAAATCGCGGGTCGAGAGTTCGACAGGCATGATGTCCTAAAGCTGGAAACGTGGCTGGGCCGTACTTTTGAAGTGGACACTTTGTCCATATTTTGGACAAGAGACCGTTTGACTCATCTTGCAGAACTTGGACTTCAACAATCAGACGTGAAGTCTTGAACTTTAAATCCGCTTCCTTTACACATTGTCCCTTAATATGAATCAGACTGAGCCCAAGCTGTTAAAGTGGCCATTTTTTCTCGGGGATGCCGTGTTGGTGGGATTGGCTTACTTCATCTATTCCCAACATAAACTCCCCATGACCCCGTGGGAAACGGCCTTCTTCGTTGCCAGCGGCGCTTTGGGCGCATGTCTCGGAGTAACTCCCTTTTTGTTGGAATATCGTGCCGCGATGAGCCAGGGTGCGACGCACACGCTGGCCGCCACAGTCGCTCAGATTCAAAACGTCGAACAGATCGCGGGTCAGATCAGTAACGCCACCGCTCAATGGCAGACGGTCCAGGAACATTCGACAAAAACTGCCGTCGCCGCCAGGGAAATCTCCGCGCAAATGGCCGCGGAAGTCGCTTCATTTACCCAATTCATCCAAAAGGCTAATGATGGCGAGAAAGCCAATCTGCGGTTGGAAGTGGAGAAATTAAAGCGCGCCGAAGGCGATTGGTTGCAGGTGATTGTTCGCATGCTCGACCATGTTTACGCTCTGCATCAGGCCGCTGTGCATTCCGGGCAGGGAGGACTTATCGAGCAACTCGGCCATTTTCAAAATGCCTGTCGCGATGCCGCGCGCCGTGTGGGATTGACTCCGTTTGCTCCCGCGCTGAACGAGCCTTTTAACGCGCAATTGCATCAATTGGCCGAAGGGCAGGGCCAGTTGCCGCCTGACGCGCAAATCAGGGAAACCATCGCCACTGGTTACACATTCCAAGGGCAGCTCCTGCGTCCGGCGCTGGTTATTTTGCAAGGCGGAGAACCAATTCAAGAAATTTTGCAGAGCAAGCAATCCGCAACTGCGGAAGTAGATGGGCAGCCTTTAAGTCCTGTGCTCGAAGAGCAGAGTTTGCTTTAAATTGTCAGGCAACTTTGGGATGGAGATAGTATTACTTAAGGCACGTCAGACTGGATTATTTACCTTCTGATTTTTTCTCGTGAGTGTCAGCGGCGATCAAGCCACTCATCCCTGCATCTTTTTGAGCCTGCTTTAACGCGTCGTTATATGCGGTGGCCCCTGCTTGCCTGGTCTCTTCCACATCCTTTAGGGCCTTCTTGGCTTCAACCAGGCCGGATTTACCTTGTAAGCTTAAAAGAACCCCAATAACGCCAATGGATATAAACAATATCAGGCCGATACGAGCGAGCCGTCCATTTCCAAGAAGCATCGTTAACAGACTCGAAGATTTAGGTTTGTGTTTCATCTCGGCATAAAAACAGCAGATCACATACCATTCTTAACTAAGAATGTCCTATTTCTGGCAGAGCCGACGTATCTATTTGGCAGGGCGGACGCACTAAATTCCACCCGTAGCCCCATGAATTGCAGGGAGCAGCGGCACTATTTTTCGATACGAGAACAAAAATTGTGCTCCCGGGTCGTAACTAATCGGGGCAAAAATGTCCCGTCTTGAGACGTCATGAAAGGAAAGATCGTGATTATTGATGCTCCCTGCATAATTTTTTGCTTCTACCAGTTTCGCATGATGACGATCATTCGCTGCGGCATCGATCCTGCTTTTCCGGTTTCGGAGATAATCTCCCGATAATGAAAATAAGTTGGACAAACAAAGTTCCAAGTCGAGCCTCCATTCCCGGCTTCACCATGGTGGAAACCTGCGTGGCAGTTGCCGTGGTAGGCGTTTTTATCGTTTCTCTCTGCGGGGGGCTGGCGATGGGGACCGGCATCATTCGTTCTTCGCGAGAACGCCAGAGAGCCACCCAGGTGATGGTGGAGAAGTTCGAGATGATTCGACTTTATACCTGGGCGCAGATCAACTCCAACGGTTTTGTTCCCACCACTTTTTCCGCGCCCTTCGATCCCAAGCAAACCAATGGCGGATTGGTTTATAATGGAAGACTCAGCATCAGCAGTGCGACCAACACCGGGGCTTACAAAGACGACCTGAGACAGGTGACGGTACAACTAACCTGGACTTCCGGCAGTCTGGTTGCCACCCAAAGCATGACTTCATTGGTTGCCCGTTATGGAATGCAAAATTACATCTACTAAGTCCGTTACCCGCCGTGGACGCGCCGCATTCACCCTCATGGAAATGGTGGTCACCGGCAGCATCGGTTTATTGATTCTATTAAGCCTTGGTGCGGTGCAAATGTATTCCAGCCGCAGTTTTGCGGCGCAATACAATTATGTGGATCTCAACAACCAAAGCCATCACGCCTTGGACAAAATAAGCCAGATGATCCGCCCAACTGCCCGCATGACGGCCTTCGCCACGAATGATATCACGTTTACCTACATCAACGGAAACACGATCCGTTATACCTACAGTCCAACTGCGCGCACGTTGACCCAGATTGCATCGGGCACAAACGCCGCCTCGACTACAAACACCATTCTTCTGCGCGGCTGCGACTGGTTGAAGTTTTCCATGTACCAGCGCAATCCGATCAATGGCAGCTTCAATCAAGTTGTGGCAACTAATGTCGCCAGTTGCAAACTGTTGCAAGTGCAATGGAGTTGTTCCCGGAGTTTATTCGCCAAACAGACCAACGAAACCGAAGTGATGGAATCCGCCAAAATTGTAATTCGAAACAACCCATGAAAATTTCCCTTTCAACAAAGTCACAAAGTGGCAGCGTGCTCGTGGTTTGCCTGGTTATCTCGGGATTGCTCGGCCTCACTTTGCTCACGGTTCTAAACATGGTTTCCAGTGAACGCACTATTATCGCGCGCACGGAAGCTTGGAACTCCGCCATTCCCATCAGCGAAGCAGGGGTTGAAGATGCCATGGCGCATCTTAATTACCATGGCACTACCGACCTGGCCTCCGATGGCTGGACCCTAAGCAATAATAAATATACCCGGCAAAATACCTTCGGAGATGGTTATTACGTGGCTTCCATCAGCACCTCCTCGCCTCCTATCATTGTTTCACAGGGTTTTATTCATGCTCCCGCGCAAACGACCTATATCAACCGTCAGGTGCAGGTAAAGACGCGCCGGAATGGCCGTTTCCCCAAAGCGGTGCTCACCAAAGGCCCCATTACCACGACCGGCCACGCAGAAATTGCCAGCTTCAATTCCACCAATGCCCTCTATAACACGGGGGGCAAATATGATCCGAACAAAAAAAGTGCAAATGCTGGAGTAGCTACTACCTCCAGCGCACCCGGCAGCATCAACCTGGGCGGTGGCGACATCTATGGCAGTGTTGGCACGGCACCCGGAGGCAGTGTCACGCCGGGCCAAGGCGGCGTCGGTGACGTCGCCTGGAACACCTTGGGCAATAGCGGGATCCAGGATGGCCATATCAGCGCGGATGTTAGCGTTGATATTGATGATGCCAGCCTGCCCTTTTCCCCCTCCGACGCCTCGACGCCAACTATCGGCAAGTACCTCTACGATTCCACCACATACAAATATTCGCTTGGTAATGGAGACTACGTTCTGCCCAGCCTCAAAATGACTTCGAAGGAGGGTGTAGTCATCACGGGAAAAGTCAGGCTTTATATTAGCGGCTCGCTGGATATGTCTGGCCAGAGTACCATTTACCTGGCTCCCGGAGCAAGCCTCGAACTCTACGTTGGCGGTCCCACTGCCAGCATTGAGGGCGGGGGAATCATTAATGCCTCGGATGGTGCCTCCAGCCTCTCCATTTTTGGCCTGCCCGGCGTGACCTCAGTGACCTGCGGCGGCAACTCTGGATTTACTGGGACGATCTATGCCCCGGAAGCCGATGTTAAAATTGACGGGACTGCAGACTTTACGGGCGCGGTGGTCGCAAATTCCTTTACCATGGCCGGCACCGGTAATATGTATTACGACGAAGCCCTTGGTGGCCCTTCTGGATACAAATTCGTCGTTAATTCCTGGCAGGAGGATTTTTAGTCCGGCCTCCCATCAGCCGTCCCGTTTCAATGGGAACCAAACGCTTTAATGTGAGAAAGTTGAGGTAAGCTTCACTCACCGGCCGATGATAAATACGGGTAAGCGCCTGCGCATAAAGCTGGAGTTGCGGTTCATACAAATTGACCTTGTCGGCCAGTTCTTCCGCCGTAACGCGGTCGGTTTTAAAATCCACCAGCCACATCTCCTCCGGCAGCACCACCACCAAATCCGCCACGCCTTGCACCACCACAAACTCTGCATCAAACAATTCCGGATCCTTTGGCGTAGTCCCTGACACTTCTTCCGGCGAAAAACGCACCGTAAAGGCCAGTTCCCGTCGCACATACTTTGCCTGCTTCACTATCCGTTTTCCGAGATCTGATTTCCAGAACGCCGCCAACGCATTAAAATCCAACTCCCTGACTTCTTCCGGCAACAATAAACGATTTAGCTCCATCCGCTCCGCTTCCCGTTTCAATCCCTCTACGTCACCAACGTGTTCCAGCGATACTAATTGCAGGAAGGTATGGTGGGCCGTGCCGATTTCTGTCGCCGACAAACGACCTGCATCGTTCTGGCTTCCCACTTTGGAACTTTGAATTTTGAACTTCTGCGCTTTCTCAAAAAGCGGCCTTGCCTCGGCATCTATGTCTTCCGCAAGCCGTCGGCGCAACGCTGAGACCGAAGTTTTGGCGGGCTCATGGGTGGCCGCCGTATGCGGGTACAACCACGCCAGCCGCCTTTGGAGTTCTTTCCAGGAAGCCGCGTCTATTTGCATGCCTGATTCAGCTTCATCCACTGGAACCGTTGTTGTGGTTCCCATCAAGTTTTTATCGTCATTATAGATCGTCCACCGGAGCCACTCATTTTTACCGGACGAACCCTGCAAGAGTGTCGCCGCGGTCTTCGTGCACCAGACCGCAATCCAATCCAGATAATTCGTCGCCGCCAGCAGAGTGGCAGTGGTGAGGTCGGATGTTTCCTGCCATCGTTTATTAAGGCTTTTTTCCGAAATGCTGCCGGTCAGGATTAGCGTGTCGCGCGCGCGCGTAAGCGCTACATAGAGCAGGCGCAACTCTTCACCCAACATTTCCTGCTTCTGCCGTTGCCGGGCGAGCCAGTAGGGCAGGCTGGGATAACGCTGGCCCGTGTGTGGGGGCTTTACTTGCGGACACAAGCCATATTTTTCATCCAAAATTATATCCGCGCGCAGGTCCGCCGTATTAAAAAGCTTGCCCAAGTCCGCCACTACTACCACGGGAAACTCCAGTCCCTTGCTTTGATGAATGCTCATCAAGCTTACTGCATCCTCTTCGGAAACCGCCGCCACTTCCGGTTCCGTCTCTGCCACTTGCTGGGCTTCAATGAACCGCAAAAAGCGGAACAATCCCTGGCGCTGGAAATGATCAAACTGTTGCGCCAACGCAAGCAACCGTTGCACGTTGGCATGGCGTTGCTCGCCGCGCGGTTGCGTCAGGAGCCACGCCGCATAATATGTTTCGCTCAACACGGCTTCGAGACAGCTTGACAACGACACCTGCCGGGCCAACCGTCGCCAGACCGTAAAATTTTTCAAAAACCGTTCCACCTTCATCCAGCCGGAATGCTCACGACTAGATTCGTGATATTTTTGCAATGCCGTCCAAATATGTCCCTTTGGCAGCAGCAGTCGGATGGTTGCAAGTTCGTCCAAGGACATGCCGACCAATGGCGAATGCAACACTGCCAGGGCAGGGAGGTCTTGGAGTGGATTATCCAGCAGTTGCAACAGGCTTAGCAGGTCGGTCACTTCCATGCTCTCATAAAAGCCACCGCGCGATACCAACAGGGGAATGCCGAGACGGCTGAATTCCTTGGCATAACTTTCCGCTTTTCCTGATGGCGACCGGAGTAAAACCGCCATGTCGCTCCATTTCACCGGACGCATGCTCTCCACCACCTCATCCCAAATTAAATGCTGCTCCTTCTTTAATTCTACCAACCGCAAAGCCACCAACCGCGCCTCCTTCTCGGCCTCCTCCAAATTCATCATTTCGATCCATGCCTGTGCCGCTTCTGCACTGTCGTCCGGCTTCTCATCAGTATCCAGCTCTCCTTTAAGCCGCAGATGCAATTCGACGCGTGGCGAATCATTCTGCGTCAATCTGAGCACGCCGCGATTTTCCGGATCTCCAAAATGCAGCCTCGCCTCATCATCATAAGCCACACTGCCAATTTCGGGTCGCATCAATGCAGTAAAAAGTGAGTTGATAAAACTGAGTATCGCTTCACGGCTGCGAAAATTATCCAGCAGTGGAATGGCTTTGCCCTCACCCCCGCGCCAGGTCTGAATATAATTTTGAAAAATATGCGGATCAGCCAGGCGAAAGCGATAGATGCTCTGCTTGACGTCCCCGACCAGAAAACGATTCGCCTGTGCCCCTTCGCGGCTTAACGCCTTCAGAATGGCATCCTGTGCGTCGTTGATGTCCTGATATTCATCCACGAACACAAATCGCAACTTTTGCCGCCATTGCAAGGCAATAGGCGTTGGCTTTTTAGTGCTCCGATCCCAAAGCAGTTCCAGCGCATGTTGCTCCAAATCATGAAAATCCACCACGCCCAACTCACGCTTGGCCTCGCTGAAAGCGCCGGTGAACTCCTGTGCCAACCGCAGCAGGGTGATCATTTGCGCCCGCACCCAATTCCAATCTTCTGCTAATGGATCGCTCTGCTCGTTTTTCTTGGTCAGGGAACGAAGAAAAAAGGCTTCATCAAAAAAACCTTCCAGAGGTTTGCGCCAGTCGGTTTTCTTTCCGCGCGGCCATTCCTGTTCCGCACACCAAACTTGTTCCAATACCATCACGCATTGCTGCGGCGAAAGCTCCTTTGGCAGGCTTCGCAAAGCAGTCGCACATTCCACCGCCTTTAAATTTTCGGACCTTTCACTTAAC
>JAQGPC010000109.1 GCA_028293285.1 Pedosphaera sp. | reverse complement strand
GCCTGGGGTTTGATGACCCAGGACATCCACAGCTTGGCCAGGGCATACTCAATCACTTTCAGGGCCGGTTGCGTGATGCGGGTCTGGAGCAATTGTTCTTCGGCACTTTTCACTTGTTCCGATTGAGGAAAAAGTACAAGGCGCAGGTCCAAATCCAGCAGCGGTTGCACAACTTTAACACAGTGATCCACTTCAGCCTTAAACACAGGTTCTGTGTTGTATAGGCTGGCCGCCATATTCACATACTGTGCACCTTGGCCGGGGAACATGAACACCACCGGAGCCTCCTTAAGTTCCTGCTGCTGGGTGAAGACCCGCTTGGAATCAATTGTTTCCAGCGTCTTAACGGCATCATTCACATCACGGCAGACGACCATGCGCCGGTGGTTGAAAACACCACGACCGGTTTGTAGCGTAAAAGCCACGTCGGCCAGGTTGACGGCGGGATTTGCTTTTAAATAAGCCAGAAGGTTAGCCGTGGCAGCATCCAGAGCCGCACTGCTCCGGGCGGATAAAAGCAGGAGGTGCCAACTGCGTGAAGCGCTCGAGGGTTCCAGGGCGGGAGCCTCCTCCAGCACCACGTGGGCATTGGTTCCCCCCAAGCCAAAGGAACTCACTCCGGCACGGCGGGGCGTTGCTCCCGGTTTCCATTCAGTTAATTTTGAATTAACGAAGAAGGGACTGTTGGCGAAATCGATTCTCGGATTGGGTTCCTGGAAATGCAGGCTGGGCGGCAGCATCTTATACTTCAAGGCCAGGGCCGTTTTGATGAGTCCGGCCACACCTGCGGCCGTGTCCAGGTGGCCGATATTGGTTTTAACCGAACCAATGGCGCAGCTCTTCTTTGCCTGCACACTGCCAAAGGCCTGAGCCAGTCCGGCAATCTCAATCGGATCACCCAAGGGTGTGCCCGTGCCGTGAGTCTCAACGTAGGAGATGCTGGCGGGATCGAATCCGGCAAAGGCTTGGGCATTCACGATGGCTTCTGCCTGGCCATCCACACTTGGCGCGGTGAAACTGCCTTTGGAGGCTCCATCATTATTGAGGCCAATGCCTTTGATGACTGCATAGATTTGATCTCCGTCGTTCAAAGCCTCCGCGAGACGCTTCAGCACCACAATGCCAAGTCCATCGCTGGAGACGGTTCCTTGCGCCTGCGCGTCAAAGGCCCGGCAATGGCCATCGGGTGAGGTGATGCCGCCCTCCTGAAAATGGTAACCACGTTTCTGAGGGAACGTGACGGAAACAGCACCTGCCAAAGCGACATCACACTGAAAATTTAGAAGGCTCTGGCAAGCTTGGCAGACTGCCACGAGAGAGGTCGAACAAGCCGTGGAAACATTGATGGCAGGGCCGCGAAGATTTAATTTGTAGGCAACTCGCGTGGCGAGAAAATCTTTTTCATTGCCCATCATCGTGATCATGGGACCCACTAGATTTGTGAGATCGGGACGAGAATGAAGATTGTTCAAGTAATAGGTGTTGTTGCCCATCCCGGCATAAACACCGATGGAACCAGCGAATCGGGCGGGATCGTATCCGGCATCTTCCAATGCTTCCCAAGCGGCTTCCAAGAAGAGGCGCTGCTGAGGATCGGTGACTTCAGCCTCCTTCGGGTTCATGCCGAAGAACTCGGCGTCAAACCACTCAGGAGCTTTCAAAATGCCGCGAGTTGGGACATAGCCGGGTATTTTTTTGATTACCGCAACATCCAGCCCGGAAGCAACTAATTCTTCATCGGTGAAGGTGGAAATGGATTCCATGCCACCAATAAGATTTTGCCAGAACTCACTCACATTGGCCGCGCCCGGGAATCGGCCTGTCATGCCGATGATGGCAATACCCTCAGGATTTGCTTCAATCATAGGTTACTTCCTGGTTACTTGACGTTGACGAGCAAAAGATTGCTTTTGCAAACGGGCGCGATCATGAACTTTTTGCAGTGAATTGTTTTCGGCGGAAGGTTGGTCAAGATGTTTAACCAACGAACTGATGGTTGGATATTGAAACATCTTAACAATGGAAAGGTTGACGCTCGCCGCTTCACAAAACCTGGCGTGCACTTGGACCATCAGCAGCGAATGTCCGCCTAAATCGAAGAAGCTGTCATTCACCCCCACCTTTTCCAGCCGGAGTGCCTTGCACCAAATTTCGGCAAGAACTTTTTCCATCGGGCTGCCTGGAGCAGCATAATTTGAGGCTAGTGTGGGGCGATTTTGGTCGGGGGCGGGAAGCACCTTTCGATTTACCTTGCCATTAGCGGTCAAAGGAAATGCATCCAAGGTTATGAAAACAGCAGGAACCATGTACTCCGGCAGCTTGGTCTTCAGATGCTCGCGTAGCTCTTCGACGACCAGTTTTTTTTCGGTTTTTGCAACCAGATAAGCGAGCAGACGTTTATCACCGGAATTTTCCGCGCGCGCAACAACTACCGCTTCGCGCACGTTCGGATGCTGGCGAAGCACGGACTCAATCTCGCCCAATTCAATGCGGAACCCACGAAGTTTTACTTGATGATCCATCCGCCCGAGAAACTCGATTTGTCCATCATCTCGCTGCCGAACCAAATCGCCGGTCTTGTAAATGCGCGCGCCCAGCTCATTGTTAAAAGGATTCGGAAGAAATTTTTCCGCAGTCAATTCCGGTCGCTTCAAATAGCCCCGTGCAAGGCCATCTCCGCCGATACATAACTCTCCCGGCACGCCTACAGGAACCAACTGTAAATTTTTATCCACAACGTAGAATTGGGTGTTGGCAATTGGCCGCCCAATAAATATCCCCTGCTCATGTTCAACCTTGCTGACGGCTGACCAGATAGTTGTTTCAGTCGGCCCATACATGTTCCACACTGAACCGCACCTTTCCAACAACTGTTGGGCCAGTTCTTCCGACCAGGCTTCGCCGCCGCACAGAATTTTGAGCCGTGGATTGCCGCCCCATCCCGATTCCAATAACAGTCGCCATGTAGTAGGTGTGGCCTGCATCAAGGTTGCATTGCTACGATTCATCAAGTTCGAAAGCGCTTTGCCGTTCATGGTAACTTCGCGTGTGGCAATCACCACCCGGGCTCCCACCAGCAACGGCAGCCATATTTCCAACCCGGCGATATCAAAGGACAAGGTGGTCACAGCCAGCAGGGTATCCTGTTCTGTCAACCCTGGCTCTCGGCGCATTGATTCCAGAAAATTCACGACCGCACGATGCGAAATTTGAACTCCCTTTGGCTTGCCTGTAGAACCGGAAGTATAGATGACATAGGCTAAACTTTCCGCAGTGGCATGGCTCAAAACGTTGTGCGCAATGGAATTGTCCGCAAGTTCTGTGTTTGAGTCCAGACATACCAAGGTTGGAGTTTTACGGGCTTGATCAATAGGATTTGTCAGGGCTTGCATTGCTTCCAGCAAACTCTCCTGCGTTAACACCACCGCTACTTCCGCATCCTCAAGCATGAACTGAAGTCGCTCTTTCGGCAGCGCGGGATCCAGCGGAACGTAGGTCGCTCCGGCTTTCAGTGTTCCCAACATGGCCACGACCATCTCCAGCGAACGTTCGACACAAATGGCGACTAGCGACGACGCGGTCACTCCCAAGGACTGCAAGTGCTGCGCGAGTTGATTGGCGCGTGCATTCAGTTCGGCATAGGACAATTCATTCCCTTCACAAACGACGGCCATGGAATCAGGCGTGCGCGCTGCCTGAGCTTCAAACAATTCATGGACACACGAGGTCCGCGGGTAATCCACGCGCGTATTATTCCATTCATTCAACTGCTGTGGCTCGCTTGCCGTTAAGATTGAAATTTGGGAGATGGTTTGATCAGGGTCGGCAACAATTGCTTCCAACAGAGTTTTATAATGACCGCAAAAGCGATTAATTGCCGCTGCGTCAAATAAGTCCGTGGCGTATTCGATCCATCCGGTAATGCCCGCAACTGTCTCTTCCAGATTAAGCATCAAATCGAATTTGGCTGTGCCACTATCGATTTCAAAAGGAGTAATGTTCAAATCTCCAGCTTGCACAATCGGTGCGGGGGTATTCTGGAAAACGAACATTGTCTGAAAGATGGGACTGTAACTCTGGTCGCGTACGGGATGAAGTTCCTCAACCAGCTTCTCGTAGGGCAGATCCTGGTGTGCATACGCTGCAAGCGCCGTGTTCCGCACACGGGACATTACTTCGCGAAACGCGGGGTTGCCGGATAGATTTATGCGCAGAACCAAAGTATTGAGAAAGCAGCCGATCAAGGGCTCGATCTCGGCATGATTGCGGTTTGCTATCGGCGAACCGACTAAAATATCGTCCTGCCCCGTATAGCGATGAGCGAGCGTTTGGAATGCAGCCAGCAAGGTCATGAACAACGTGCAGCCTTCACGCTGGCTTAGTGCCTTGAGCGCCTCGGTTATGGCTTTGGAAATCGATACGGTTTGCCGGGCACCACGAAAACTTTGGACAGCGGGACGGCTGAAAGCAGTGGGTAACTCCAGTAAGGCCGGGGCTCCGGCAAGTTGCTGCTTCCAATAAGCGAGTTGCTTCAGAAGGGCTTCATCTTCAACTTGCTGCTGCTGCCATGCAGCAAAATCAGCATATTGGATTGGCATGGCCGGAAGTGGAGAAGGCCGACCTGCTAAGAAAGTCTGGTAGAGAGCGGTAAGTTCGCGCAGGAAAACACCCCGGGACCAACCATCCATGGCAATGTGGTGAACCGTAAAAATAAGCAGGTGCTCGCCAGCATTAAGACGCAGGAGTTTAGCGCGAAGCAATGGGCCTGTCTGTAAATTGAACGGCATTCTACCCGCCTCCACTGCAATTTGTAAGGTCTTGTCCTTGCGCTCATGTTCTGAAAGCGAACTCAGATCTTCAAATGGCAGTTCTAAATTAAATTGCGTGGAAATTGTTTGAATCGGCTCTCCGTTGCGTATGGCGAAACTGGCGCGCAGCACCTCGTGCCGTCGTACAATCACGTCCAAGCTTTTCTGCAAGACAGAGATATCAAGAGGGCCTTGGAATCGTAGATTAAAATGGTCGTTATAATGGGGTCCAGGCTCTAGTTGATCGAGAAACCAAAGGCGTTTTTGGGCGAAGGAGAGCGGAAAGTCATCCAGTTTTGATCTTCGTGAAATTTCTTGTTTGTCGATTCCGCTTATTCCTTCTTCATGAAGCAGAAGATCAAGCAGTTCAAGCTTTTGGGTAGATTGTTCGACGGTATTTGCAGATTGCCTCATAAAAAAAGGCTCTATTTTCTGGTTACATCACAAAGCTGCGTCACGCGTTGGTGAGGATAAAACAGTTTAAATTGTCCGAGTTGGTTTGGCATCTATGCCAAAGATAATATTCCCTGAGGTGTTTTAGCAGGAAGTGGGTGAAGACCTTAGAAACAAGGTAGGGGTTACCCACAGAAAGGAAAAAGCTCGTTGCAGGAATTAGGTGCTAATCTTCCAAAGAAAGCCGTCCAATCTTTAAACTTTTCCATTCCATTGCATAGACTTCCTCAAGTGGCACCCGATCCGGCGAGCAGAACAAAAGTGCACTGAAGACCTGAATAAAAAATCGTTGAACCTTCATTGTGTTTTTATGGCAGTGGAACTTGATTTGGCAGTGCGGGCTTGGGCAGTCCATTTCTGGGGCCGGTATATTCATAACGGTCAAATACATCGCCATTACCAAGGATGCGCGGATCTTTTTGTTCTTTGAGAAACTTCTGCAGATCCTTCCACATTTTCTCCTTCACCTTGGTGTAAGCAGAGTCGCCAGCCAAGTTTTTCACACAGTCTCGATCTGAACTAATTTTATAAAGTTCCTCTTCGGGTCGCATGCCCATGGCCAAGTCCCAATATTTTGATTCACCTTTTTCGTGCTCGGAAAGAATGAACCGTTTGGTTGGCGAGTTATCAATATCCTTATAGCCGGTCTCTGGATTCGCCGCAGGCCAGCGGTCGCTTTTGAAATTATGCAGGTAAAGATAATCGTCAGTGCGCAACACCCGTATGGGATAGCCTTGGTCATTGGGCCGGCCAATGTCGTGACGCTCCCGGCCGGTCACGACGAAATTGCGTGCTGAATTAACACGGCCTGACTTCGGAGAAAGCAACACGTCCATAAAGCTATGCCCAGTCATTTGCGGATCTGGTTTAAGGCCGACGGCTTCAAGGAACGTCGGTGCCATGTCCGTGAAGGAAATAAAATCAGTCACCACGCGCCCGGGTTTTATCTTGGCGCCCCACCTTATTGCGAGTGGCAGATGGTGGCCCATCTCATAAGGGTTTCCCTTTACCCGCGGGAACGGCATGCCGTTATCAGCGGTGACAACAACCAGTGTATTTTCGAGTTCGCCAGCTTCTTCCAGCAACTTCAGCATCTGGCCGAGGTGTTTATCGAACCACTCGATTTCCAAGGCATAATCGAGCAGGTCGTTGCGAACGATTTCGTCATCGGGCAAAAATGCGGGCACCTGCACGTCACTCAATTTCTTGCCAGCACGCAAACCAGAGCCCGCTTCGTAAGGGCGATGGGGTTCGAATCCGCCATACCAGAAACAAAATGGCTGACCCGGCTTTCGCGCCTTCAAGAATGCGGCAAAATTTTTCGTATAATCCAGCGCATTGATGCCGGACGTCGGCGGCTCAAGCTTAAACTCGCTATACATGGGTCCCGCTGGATTGCGAGTCCGGCCACTACGCTTCCAATCGCCCGGCCCCCATGGTTTGCCCGTATAACCTACGTGATAACCTGCCTGTTCTTCCAGAAGGTCAGGATACACCTTAAACTTGGATGGGAAGATGCCGAAGTGATCGCACGCCTCTTCGAGTTGCCAGGTGTGCTTGCCGGTGAGCAGTGCCGCACGCGAAGGGCTACACTTGGGATTCGACGTGAAACAATTTTGAAATAAAACGCCTTCGCGAGCAACGCGATCAAATGCGGGTGTCCTCACAAACGTGCAACCGTAGGCGCTCATGTGCGGCCATGAAATATCATCGCCAATTGCAAAGAGAATATTGGGACGTTTAGGTTCCGCCGCACCGACCGCAAGCAACGTCACCAGAAATAAGGCAGCGATTTGAAGGAAGCGTTTCATTGTTGGCATAATCAAGGGCTCGGAGGAACTATTGCCAACCAGTCGGTTAAAATCACGCTAAAATATTTCGGACAACCTGCCCATGCACATCAGTAAGGCGATAATAACGCCCCTGAAATTTGTAGGTTAATTTTTCGTGATCGATTCCCATGAGATGCAGAATGGTCGCCTGAAGATCATGCACATGGACTGGGTCCTGCACGACGCTATATCCGTAATCATCGGTTGCGCCAAAGCTGATGCCCGGCTTCACGCCGCCACCCGCCATCCACGCGGTAAAGCAACGCGGATGATGATCGCGTCCGTAATCCGTGGCGGTAAGTTTGCCTTGAGAATAATTGGTGCGACCAAACTCGCCGCCCCAGACTACCAAGGTGTCGTCGAGCAAGCCACGTTGCTTTAAATCTGTAATGAGCGCATAGCTCGCCCGGTCCACATCACCGCATTGGCGGCGAATACCATTGGGCAAGTTGCCATGGTGGTCCCAGCCGGGGTGGTAAAGCTGAATGAAGCGCACATCGCGCTCGGCCATGCGGCGGGCGAGAATGCAATTGGCCGCAAATGATCCCGGATTTTTTGCTTCCGGCCCGTAAAGTTCAAAGACACTTTCCGATTCCTTGGAGATATCCATGATCTCTGGCACGGAAGTTTGCATCCGATAAGCGAGTTCGTATTGAGCCACTCGCGAATTAATTTCAGGATCACCGAGGTCTTTGAATTGCAACGCGTGCAGTTCTGCCATTCGATCCAGCATTTTACGACGGCTCTCGCCGGAAATACCATTGGGATTGGCAAGGTAAAGCACCGGGTCTTTGCCTGACCTGAACTGTACTCCCTGATGAGTGCTCGGCAGAAAACCATTACCCCATAGACGGGCATAAAGTGGTTGATCAATCCGGTCCTTGGAAATGAGCACTACGAAAGCGGGAAGGTTTTGGTTGGCACTGCCGAGTCCGTAACTCAACCACGCGCCCATCGATGGCCGTCCGGCGAGTTGTGAGCCGGTTTGAAAAAATGTGATTGCAGGATCGTGATTAATGGCTTCGGTATGAAGTGATTTGATAAAGCAAAGCTCATCCGCCATCTTCGCCGTCCATGGCATCAAGTCACTGACCCAGGCACCGCTCTTGCCGTGCTGGGCAAAATTAAAAATGGAACCGGCGATGGGAAGCGTTGCCTGATGCGCTGACATTCCTGTGAGGCGTTGTCCATTGCGGACGCTCTCGGGAAGATCCTGTCCATTCATTTTATTCAGCAACGGCTTGTAATCAAAGAGGTCTACCTGCGAAGGTCCACCGCTCATGAAAAGATAAATGATACGTTTAGCCTTGGGTGCAAAATGAGGCGCATCCAAAAGTCCCTTAAACGGATTAGCCGCAAAAGCGGAAGCTGCGAACGCATCTTTGGCTAGAAGGCTGGATAAAGCTACACCACCGATACCAAGCGCAAATCGCCGGAAGAAATCCCGGCGGTTCATTTCAAAGTTGATATGGGTGCAGTTCACGATTTTAAAACTATCGTCTCATTACCGCTTCGTCATGGTTTAAAACAGCTTCGGCAAGAACTGCAGCGGCCACAAGGTCTGCCGGATTTAACGCTGAATCCGCCCTGCTTTCGCCGACTGAAAGAAATTTGGAGGTGGCTGGTTGGTCGCCAGCAAAAAGATTTCGTTGTTCGACAAATAATTGTGTTAGCACCTTCGTTTCTCTGGCAGTGGGACGGCGATCTGTGACGAGCCGGAAAGTCCAAGCGACTTGTTCATCCAAAGTTTTGCCACCCTCCTTTAACATTCGTTCGCCGAGCCGTCTGGCCGCCTCCACTATTTGTGTGTCATTAAGCAAAACCAAGGCTTGCAACGGAGTGCTCGTGCTTTGGCGGCGCACAGTGCAGACGTTCCGCTCGCTCGCATCGAAGGCAATCATCGCCGGGTGGGGCACGGTGCGTTTCCAGAAAGTATAAAGACTGCGACGATGAAGCTCATCTCCCTGCCCTTGATCATAGTGTGGGGCACCCATCGCTTTTTCCTCCCAGAGACCTTCGGGCTGATATGGCTTCACACTTGGGCCGCCAATTTTTTCGACGATCAGTCCGCTGACCGCAAGC
Organism: Pedosphaera sp.; assembly: GCA_028293285.1. Lineage (GTDB taxonomy): Bacteria > Verrucomicrobiota > Verrucomicrobiia > Limisphaerales > Pedosphaeraceae > Pedosphaera. The sequence continues at coordinate 6,829 of JAQGPC010000109.1, read as the reverse complement.
GCCTGGTCGCGCAACATTTCTGCGGTGAGCCGGCGAACCGGGCCACGAGCGAGCAGTTCGTTCCCAGGGTCGCGCGCGAGAACCTCCGGACTCGCATGGGACGATTGACGATAGGTTGCCGACAGGGCAATGAGTTTAAGCAAGCGCTTCATGTCCCAGCCGGTATCGACAAAATCCCGGGCCAGCCAATCGAGCAGTTCAGGATGGGTGGGAAAAGCGCCCTGACGCCCAAAGTTATCACTGGTTTCAACGACGCCTTTGCCAAACATCATCTGCCAGGCACGATTTACAGTGACACGCGACGTAAGCGGGTAATCAGGCGAAAGCAACCATTGAGCTAGGCCGAGGCGATTACGTGGTTGGTCTGCCGGAAACGGTGGCAATGCAGCGGGCGTATCGGCAGAAATCTGGTCACCGTGCATATCATAAGCTCCACGCTTGAGAATATATGCAGGGCGTGGTTGTGCCGTTTCTTTCATCACCATTGCTTCCGGGATTGGATTAATCAGTCCACTCTGCTCCTGCCGAAGCTTATGCAATTCATCCCGCAACTGCTGCGCCGGTGGATAGATGGTAGCGAAGTAAAAATCGAGCATCCCTTCGCGTTGCACTTTGGTCATGTTCGAACCAGCGGCGTTCCAGGAATCAGCAAAATCAGTTCGCCCGCTCACATGGGTAACTTCGAGCGATGTCAATTCACGGTTGAAAATCCGGAAATCGTCCACCCGACCGCCCTTGAAACCATTGTCGCGCATGCGGAAACCAATTGCCAGATTCGGTTCGCTACCTTCATAGGTAATGTCCTTGTAAAGACCGTCACGAATCACTTCGAGAGCGACCAGTGATCTATTCATATAAATTTTCACCCCAGCAGCGCGGCTCGAACCATCATAGGTCACGGTAACATGAACCCACTCGTTGGTTGGCACCGGTTCTTTGCTGATCACCTTCAGCGAATTGCCGGGCCACATGTGATGCAGTCCCACGGCAACGCGTCCGTCTTCGAGTAACAACTCGTAACCACGGCTGCCGGCATCAATGGGCGCTATACTATGATGAGCAATAACAAATCGGGGAGCGTGCGAAGGTGTTTGCACCCAGAGACTCAGCGAAAAAGGGTCGGCGCGTGTGAAATGGCCCAGTCCGGGAAAAGTAAAACCGTTCTCACCATCGAGTTCAGCGCATTGGCCTGATTTGCCGGGTACTAATTTAGGATTTTCATTAACTGTGGCTGGTTTACCCGGATCGGCAGCATTCGTCACCTTGCCGGAAACAATTTCGTCGAACGCGAATGAGCCAACGAGACCGGGAATTTCGAGTTTATTCGTTTTTGTGGTCAACCAATGTTCAAAGCTTTCGCGAGCTTGCTCACGCAAGCCGGGCAATTGCTGCTCCTTCTCTTTTATTTTGCGATCAAGTTCGGCAAGTTTGGCATCGGTGGTGTTGTCAGAAAGCAGAAGTGTTGGCACCGGCATTGCACCCGTGAAATAACTCGTTTGGCCAGACTCATCGATGTTTTGGAAGAAGGCGGACATCGAATAAAACTCACGCTGTGTGATAGGATCAAATTTGTGATCGTGGCAACGACAGCATTCCATGGTCAGTCCGAGAAAAGCCGTCCCCATGGTGTTTACCCGGTCCACAACATAAGCAACCCGATATTCTTCTTCGACAATGCCGCCTTCCTCGTTTTGCATATGTAGACGATTGAAGGCGGTCGCCAGGCGCTGGTCTTTGGTCGGATTCGGCAGCAAGTCACCTGCGAGTTGCCAGGTAATGAATTGGTCGAACTTCAAATTTTGGTTGAATGCCTTGATAACCCAGTCCCGATAAGGCCACATGGAGCGATAACGATCCATTTGATAACCGTGTGTATCGGCATAGCGAGCAATATCCAACCAATCCGTGGCCATGCGCTCACCGTAGCGGGGAGAAGCCAGCAAACGATCCACCGCCTTTTCGTACGCATTCGGAGATTTGTCGGCGAGGAAGGCGTCGATTTCTGCCAGAGTCGGCGGCAGTCCGGTGAGATCAAGGGTTACACGGCGAAGCAAGGTTTCTTTGCGCGCTTCTGGTGCTGGCTTAAGTTTTTCCTTTTCCAGACGGGTGAGGATGAAAGCATCGATTCCATTATGCGCCCAGCGTTTGTCCTTTATCTTCGGCAACTCGGGACGTTGCGGTGGATCGAATGCCCAATGTTTGCTCCATTGTGCCCCCTGCTCTACCCAGCGTTTAAGCGTTTGGATCTGATTTGGCGTCAACTTACGATTCGATTTCAGCGGCGGCATTAGGTCATCGGCGTCGGTGGTGGTAATCCGCCGGATGAGTTCGCTCTCAGCACTTTTGCCGGGAACAATGACGGCTTTGCCATCTTTGACACGAAAGGCACCTTCCCTAGTGTCGAATCGAAGTTTCGCTTTGCGCGCCGGTTCGTCTGGCCCGTGACATTGGTAACAATTATCCGAAAGAATCGGCAGGATATCGCGGCTGAAATTAATTTTGTCCGGCGAAGTCGCGCCCGAAGCAGCCTCGCGGGAAAGCAATCCCAGAAGCAGCCATGCAAAAAGTATCCGCACAGGGCGAAGCGCCATACTAACAGGCTCTCGAAAAATGCTTCCCCGGTCAATTTCCTAATTAACCAACTGGATTATTTATTAGAGTCGTGAAGGAGATTTGATTGTCTAGGAAAGCCCATTTCAATACGATAGCCACCAAGCCGTTCCAAAGATTGAGATGAATTTTTAAGCCTGCTGGGAAGTCGAATTGTGAACCATAGGAAATGACAACTTGCTTCATTCCCACTGCGAAGGCCGTGCTGTCATTAATTGCCGCAGCTATTTTATTGAGCATCGCTACAGGCGCCTCGGCTGAGCCAAGTCCTGAACAATTGGAATTCTTCGAAAGCAAGATCCGCCCCCTGCTCTCCGGGCGCTGCTACAAATGCCACAGTGCCGGCAGCGAAAAACTAAAAGGCAATTTGCTTTTGGACAGTCAGGCTGGTTTGCTGAAAGGCGGCGAAGGAGGATTGATTGTCGCGCCGGGCGAACCTGAGAAAAGCCGCCTGATCGAAGCCGTCAATTATGGTAATCCCGACCTGCAGATGCCGCCGAAAGGGAAACTTTCGAAAGAGCAAATTGCCGTGCTCACCGAATGGGTGAAAATGGGAGCGCCCTGGCCGAAAGAAGCAGCAATGGCGAAGTTGGAGGGTAAAGCGCCCGTTTTTGACCTGGAGAAACGGCGACGGGAACATTGGGCCTGGCAGCCGATTAAAACGAGGACGCCTCCTTCGGTTAAGAATACCTGCTGGATTGCAAACCCGGTTGATCGATTTATCCTGGCGAAACTCGAGGAGAACCATTTGGCTCCCGCCCCGCCCGCAGACCGCCGGACTTTGATACGGCGGCTCAACCTCGACTTGATTGGCCTCCCGCCCACGCCGGAAGAAGTTGAAAATTTCGTTCAGGACAACTCAGCCAATGCTTATGAAAAAGTGGTGGATAGGCTATTATCCTCTCCGCGATTTGGTGAACGTTGGGCGCGTCACTGGCTCGATCTCGTGCGCTACGCCGAAACTTTGGGCCATGAATTTGATTATCCGATCCAATATGCCTGGCGCTATCGCGACTACGTCATCCGGGCGTTCAACGCGGATGTTCCCTACAATCAATTCGTGACTGAACACATCGCTGGCGATTTGTTGGAGAATCCACGACGGCACCCGACAGAACATTTTAACGAGTCAATCATTGGCACCGGTTTCTTCTGGCTGGGACAACGCATTCATTCGCCGGTGGATATTCGCCAGGACCAGGCGGATGTGATTGATAACCAGATCGATGTTCTTTCAAAAACTTTCCTGGGGCTGACGGTAGCCTGCGCTCGATGTCACGATCATAAGTTTGATGCCATTGCCACGAAGGATTTTTATGCGCTCTACGGAGTGTTGGAGAGTTCACATTATGCACAACGCGCCATTGACCCGATAGAGCAGGTTGGGCCAAAGATTGAGAAGTTAAAGAATTTGAAGTTACAAATCCGACGTGAGACGGCTTCGCTCTGGTCGAAGAAAGCCGGTCAAATCTCAAACAACCTACTCACGGCCAGTGGGACAGCGCAAGGAACGAATCCAATTCTGTTGCGCTGGTCGCAAGCACTCGCTGAAAAGGCAGTCTCCGAGCCGGGCCATCCACTCTATGCCTGGATAAAACTTGCCGGAACTAATAATCCCGCAACACAGGAACCTTTATCACAACGCTGGAGTGGTCTTGTCCAGCGATCCAGCCAATCAAACCAGACGACCAATTACGAAGTATTTGCCGACTCTTCGGAGCATGGCTTTAATAACTGGTTCCCGGACGGTGCTGCTTTTATGTCCGGGACAGGCGGTGCGGGCGACTTTATTGTAGGCAGCACGAACCAGCCCATCGCAGCCATCCTTCATGAACCCGCTTTAGATGATAGTGTGCTATCACGCCGTCTCGAAGGTGCACTTCGTTCGCCAAGTTTTGAAATCAAGCGCCGTTACGTTCACATTTTGGCAGCGGGACAGGAGAGTCGCATCAAGGTCTGTGTGGACAACTTCACCATGATTCGCGATCCAATCTATGGCGGCTTAAAAAAATATCTTTCCGACGAAACTCCCGCCTGGATCACCTTCGATTTGGAGATGTGGCAGGGACACCGCGCGCATATTGAATTGTGCGATACTTCCACGGCGGATAGCACGGATGAAAAAGAGAAAGATGGTTCCAACGCAAAAGGTTATTTATCGGTCAGTCGAGTTTTGTTTTCCGACGAAGCCACTCCGCCGGCTTCCACTAATTCGCCAATATGGTCCACATTGCTTGGGGATGAATCAATAGATTCCATATCTTCACTTGCCGGGCGCTATCAGGATGCATTTCGACAAGCAGCTAAGACTTGGGGCTTAAATCCAGCGCATCCTTCAGCCGCGCAACGGGCGCAATTGGCCTTTCTCGATTGGCTTGTGTGCAGTGGATTGTCGGAGGATGCATCTGACCCGCGGCTCAGCAAATTGGTGGCGGATTATCAGCAAATCGAATTATCGCTTCCCGAACCGGTCACAGTTCCGGCCATGGCAGATGGCAATGGTGTGGATGAACATGTGTTTATTCGCGGTAGCCATAAAAGTCCCGGGGAGAGTGTACCGCGACGATTTCTTACCGCCCTTTCCGATGAGACCAGCCCACCTTTTAAACAAGGAAGTGGACGACTGGAACTGGCCCGGCGCATGACTGACGTGGACAATCCACTTTTGGCACGGGTCATGGTCAACCGTATTTGGCTGCACTTGTTTGGTCGTGGAATCGTTCCAACACCCGATGATTTTGGCGCCCTCGGCCAACCGCCAACACATCCCGAATTGTTGGATTGGCTGGCGGAGCGATATCGAACAGACGCGGGTTGGTCCACCAAGAAGTTGATTAAGTTGCTCGTAACTTCCAATGCTTACCGCATGTCCAGCAAACCGGGCGATGCTTCTGCCGAGGAAAATGATCCGTCCAATCTGTTGTTTCATCGGATGTCGGTGCGACGGTTGGAAGGCGAAGCAATCCGTGATTCGATGCTCGCCATTTCTGGTCGGTTGGATATTACCATGTTTGGGCCGTCCGTCCCAACCTACCTGACAGAATTCATGGAAGGCCGAGGCCGTCCGACTAAGAGCGGGCCGATGGATGGCGCGGGCCGACGCAGCATTTATTTGGAAGTGCGGCGTAATTTTATTTCCCCGATGATGCGCACCTTCGATACGCCAGTTCCTTTTACTGCAATCGGTCGGCGCACCGTTTCCAATGTTCCCGCGCAATCGCTCATTCTTTTGAATGACCCGTTCGTGGTGGACCAGGCGCATTTGTGGGCGCGACGGATTTTGGCGGATACGAGTTTAGTGCCGGAAGAGCGTATCTCGAAAATTTATCTGATGGCTTTTGGCCGTGAACCTTTTGAAAAAGAACGAACCGTGGCGCTGGCATTTATAAAACAACAAGGCGCAACTTATGGGATGGACGAACCGGCATGCTGGCAGGATGAAAAAGTCTGGGCTGATTTATGCCACGTTATGTTTAATCTGAAGGAATTTGTCTTTAATAATTAGTGAGATAAACCGTGAAGAAAAATTCTCATTGTGGACGCTTTGCCGAATTGCCGATGAACCGGCGGGAAATGCTGGCGCGTTGTGCGGGTGGGTTCGGGGCATTGGCACTCACAGCACTATTAGGCGACAAAAGCTTTGCCGGTCCTGCAATATCGATTGGCCAAATGTCTCCGCACACACCTCATTTTCCGCCCAAAGCGCGCAATATAATTTTTCTCTACATGGATGGAGGCCCTTCGCAGATTGATACATTTGATCCGAAGCCGCTCTTGCAGAAGGAACATGGCCAACCGTTCAAAATGAAGATGGAGCCTACTCAGTTCAATAAGAATGGGAATACTCTGGGCAGTCCATGGAACTTCAAGAATTATGGACAGAGTGGCATATCTATCAGCGATCTTTTTCCTCATGTAGCACAATGCGCAGATGACCTATGTGTCATCCGCTCCATGACCTCCAGCTTTTCAGAACATACCGCGGCGAATTATTTTTTGCATACCGGCTTGGGTCTTTCTGGTCGTCCGAGCATGGGAGCGTGGACTTGTTATGGGTTGGGCAGTGAGAACCAGAATCTTCCCGGCTTCGTGGTTTTAAATGGCGGCATGATCCCGCCGGGTGGGCTGGAAAATTTTGGCAGTGGATTTTTACCGGCAACTTTCCAAGGTTCCATTTTCCGGACGGGAGCGCATCCCGTGGCCAACATCCAACCGACGG
>JAQGPC010000092.1 GCA_028293285.1 Pedosphaera sp. | reverse complement strand
ATGATGAGTATAGTCTGGCTTGGGCTGACGGGGTTGGCTCACCCATTTCCCGCGCTCGTCGAAATGGTATTCCCAGACCAGGTCATTGGCGTACGCGAAGGTGTCCTTTTGAAAATCAAACGGTCGTTGTGCCGAAGCATCAACCGGGCGCGAAGTGGCACAACCACACAAGCAGAATACTACGAAAAGCAGCAAAGAATAATATCGGCTCCATCTAATGACGGAGTCTTTCATAAGCTGGCAACTTTGAACTGTAAGCTCTAAACTCAGAACTGCATTACGCATAACTTGCTTGCCCATCAAGCTAGCTGTGCGTTACCAAACTGACAATGCTTTACGAACGCTGGCGTGAAATCGCCCGTCAATACCGCAACGAAATCGCCCTGCACGACGTCGCATCGGGTGAGCAGTGGACATTTGCCCAATTGGCTGCGGCAACGGAAAGCGATTCATTGTCGGAACCAATTGTTTTTCCGCAAGGACGACAATTGGTGTTTACTCTTTTACGCGCATGGAGATCAGGACGGATTGCCTGCCCATTGGAACCGGGACAAACGCCGCCGGGTTTGACTGGATTCCCAGCCAGTTGCGCGTTGTTCAAGATTACCTCAGCAACTTCGGGTGCTGCCCGGGTGATTGCGTTTACCGGAGAACAATTGGCGGCCGATGCTGATAATATTGTGGCCACCATGGGACTTCGTCCGGAGTGGCCTAATTTGGGAACAATCTCCATCGCGCATTCGTATGGGTTCTCCAATCTCGTCTTGCCATTATTGCTACACGGCATTCCCCTCATTCTGGTTGAGGCGCCGTTGCCGGAATCAGTCCGTCGTGCTGCTGCTATGGCTAAGGCGATTACCTTGGCGGCTGTACCGGCGCTTTGGCGAACGTGGCATGAAGCGAATGCGATTCCCCAAAATGTTCGCCTCGCCATTTCCGCGGGCGCGCCATTGTCGCTGGCGTTGGAACAATCAATTTTTTCTGCGCATGGATTGAAGATTCACAATTTCTACGGTTCCAGCGAGTGCGGTGGCCTTGCGTATGACGCGACGGAGACTCCTCGGGCGGACGCGGCTTGCGCAGGTACCGCCATGAAAAATGTCGCGCTATCGATAGGAGAAGATAATTGCCTGCAGGTGCGCGGCCGGGCAGTGGGAATGACGTATTGGCCCGAAGCCAACAAGAGTTTATCCAACGGCTGTTTCTATACCAGTGACCTGGTGGAAATTCTCGATGGTTGCGTTTATATGCGGGGCCGGGCAGGGGATCAGATTAATGTGGCAGGACGCAAGGTTTCGCCCGAGAGCATTGAAAAAGTTTTGCTGACACATCCAGCCATCCGGGAATGCCTCGTCTTTGGTATCCCCACGGCCGACGTCGAACGGATGGAGATCATCGTGGCATGCGTAGTGGCAAAGTCGCCGCTGCATGGCGAAACTTTAAAACAATATTTGTTGGAGAAACTTCCCGCATGGCAAATACCGCGCGAATGGGTATTTGTAAAATCTCTGGAAGTTAATCAGCGGGGAAAACTTTCCCGTGCGGAATGGCGGAAGAAATATTTGGACAGACAGAGCGGAGCGTAAGAAAAAGGGAAGCCATCAACTGCTTGCGGCTATTGCTTATTCTCAGTCTCCGCGCCCGCTTCTCCGCTTAGCGTGATTTCTGCCTGCATGATGACGTTGCCATTCACCAGTGCGAGTGTACGTGCTTGAACGAGATTCCCCAGCCGTCCGGTTAAATACGCTTCCAACCGGATTATTTCACCGGGTCGCGCGGTGCCCACAATTTTCACAGCGCGCATCGCGGTCAATTTCATGCCAGACATTGGGGGGATTTCCGGGTCGCTCTGTGCCACCGTGCCAGCCAGTTGCGCCGCTGCTTCAACCAGCAGGACACCAGGAAAAATGGGATGACCGGGAAAGTGGCCGCGCAGAAATGGTTCATCTCCACGCACGGTGTATTCACCCACGCCCGCCTTGCCTGGTTCCAAACGAATCAACCGATCCAAAAAACGAAATTCCGGTCCGTGTGGGAGAGAGGCTAATGCATTGGTGGCGGGATCAATCATGACCGTTGAATTATACCTTATTTTTTGAGCGGTTCGGTGATTTTATAATCTTTTTCCAATGTGGGCCTAAATATCGATTCATCCACCTTTGGATTCATCTGTGGATTGGAAAATACATTTTTCATGGTCGAACCGTCCGTGAATTTCAGTTCGGTGGAATGCAGGGCGTAATCCTTTATGTCGAAGGCGATTTTGATCTGGGGCATGAACTTGCGTGCGGCTTCAGCTTTGGGTTGCAGTGCCATTTCATGGATCCCATCAGTTGTGGTCTGAGACAGGATGTTGAAGCGCGATTCCAATTCCGCGCGGCTACGCGGGAAGCCGGCATCCAGCAAAGCAAGTGTGTCCTTCCACGGGCCGGCATCACTGGCCTTGAGCGGATAACGCTCGACCCGCTTCAGGCGTGGATAAATTACGAGCAATTGGTCTGGCCCGCGTACGGCAATGGTTTGCGCAGGCTTGCCGAGTTCCCAACGAAAGCGATTTGGAGCGGCAAACCAAACGTGGCCGGTGGCTGTTAAAGGTGTGGTTAGCGTTTTCAGTGACCGGGTTTGGACAAAGTCGGCCGACCACGTCTGCATATTCGTCTGGTTATTGATCCAGGCAGAGAGCAGGGAGTTTGCATCCGGCGTCTGTGCGAAAGTTGGCAAAATGCCAGAGAGCGTTAGAAGCCCTGCCAAGAGCACATGAGCAAATCCACTTTTCAACTGATAAGGCTGTATCATAATTTCGTCTTTTTAATTAAGGGTGATCTTTCGGCCAGAGGGGAACGAAATGGTACCACTGATCCGGGTATTGCCGAATGGCGGGTTCGAAAGCGCGCGCGATTTCCTGGGTAAGTTGCTGGCGAGCCTCGCGTTTGCGCAGTGCGGCCCGATCATAAGGAACCGCTGGTAAAATATGTGCGGCATAACCTTTATCAGTGAGCGGCAAATAAACTGGCAGCAGCACACAACCGGACGCGCGTGCCAGTTCGGCTGCGGCAATCGAAGCAGCAAAAGGCCGCCCAAATAACTCCACTGTAACTTGGCTCGTGGCGGGCGGTCGGTCAATGAGGAGTGCAATGGTAGCTCCCGCTTCCAGACGGCGGATAATTTCGACAAAAGCAAATGGGTCTTCCCCTATCACCAATGTGTCAATGTCCCATCGCGCGCGGGAGGCCTGGCGCATTTGCGTGAAGCCATTGCCTGGTTCAGCCAGGGTAATCACCTGTAGATTAATCCCGCGTTGCGTCAGCAGTGGTCCGCCGAATTCCCAATTTCCAAGATGGGGGGTTATGACCAGAATGCCGCGTTTCTGGGCTTGTGCCGCGGCAAAGTGTTCCCAGCCGCTCCATTCACCAAATAAATTTTCAACGGACATTCCGCTTTCGAAGCGCCAGAGGTCAGCGACTTTCAAAGAGAAATTGCGAATCAAATCGCGACCTGTTTTTTCCGCGGCTTTACGGTCGCCATCCAGCACGGGAAGCAGATTCTGGATTACAATTTCGCGCCGGTTTCTGACAAAATGCCAATATATACTTGCGAGAAACCGGCTCAATTTGGAGCAGGCCCCAGAAGGCAAATGTCGAACCAGAAATAGCCCTGCCTTCCATAATTCCGAACAATACAACGCTGAGGGGCCTGAGGATGAGGATGGTCGTGCTGTAGTGGCCTGAGTGTTTGCGCCCATAACGGCTCGCCACCAAACTGGCAAAAGGAAAACAGAGATGAGCATGTTGCCGGCGATTCCCACCGCGCATACTTGCCCGAGGCTGGCCATGCCAGCATTGGTGGACCATGAGAGGGAACCAAAACCCGCCACAGCAGTTCCGCCGCAAAGTAACAACGCACGACCAACCGAATGGTAGGCCGCCTTTATGTTTCCGTTATGCCGCCGGAGCGCGAGTTGCATGAAAATGCTATAGTCCACGCCGGAACCCAGCATGAGCGGCAGCGCCATCAAATTGAGAAGATTCCAGGACCAGCCCGCGAAATGCATTACTGCCAAAAGACAGAGTCCGCTTATTGCCAATACCGCAAGGCTTAACAGGATTTCTATTGGCCGACGAAAGGCCAGCCAGAGCGAGAGCATTACCAGCGCGATCATGGGCAAAAGCACTTTCCACATGTTTTGCTGGACTCGTTTTAGAATGGACGAACCCAGCAATTCCCAACCGGAAAGGATGAATCGCTGGCTGGATAATTTGTTGGATAGTTCGGTGAGCGCCGCCGCGTTGATTGAATTTTTACCCGCTGGAAAAATAAATCCCAAGGCGAGAAGTTGACCTTTGTTTCGAGAGGCGACCTTGTCCACGATCCACTGGCTCATTTCGTTGGTTGGCCAAAAGACTCCCGGTTGAGTAGTTGCCGCCTGCCAGGTGTTCAGCATGTTGTCGGTCAGAACGAATGAATTCGTATTGAATCCTTGAGCCAGGGCTGCCATGCGCAACGGCTCGCGTTGCGCCACCAGTTGTGCGGCGATTGGACGATTGGCAGTCTGGTAATCAGTTCGCGGCCAAAGTGGGGTTGGCAGAGTGAAGCTGCCAATCGTCCGGTTGGAGACCGCCTGCTCGAGAATGGGTTTGGCAGCATCGAGACGATCCGCAATTTCCTTTTCGTTATTGCCTTCGACGATTAACCAAAGCGGTTCACGATCCTGGATCAAATGAGTTTTGATTTCATCAAGTGCGGCATAGGCCGGACTGTGTTGCGGCCGCAACGCATTGGCGGTATGGTCGAGCGCGGGAATTCCGAAGCTTAGAATGCCGATGGAGCCGAGGATGATAATCGCTGTCAGTCCAAAGATGAACCGCTTTCTGGATGCTGAGAGAAGATCCGGTTGATCTTCGTGAACTGCGGCAGGGCGACCGGAGGCAACTTGTTCCTGTCGCTTGCGCATGCGATCGCGGAAAAGCGGCGGCAGAAACGCAAAAAGCATCACCAGGGCGGAAAGGGTTACTCCCAAAGCGACCAGCGAACCGAGTTGCGCCAGCCCAGGCAATCCGCCGTAATTCAAAACGAGGAACGCACTGATGGTGGTGACCGCCGCCCAAAAAATGCTGGGACCGATGGCGCGACGAATCTCTGGGATGGTGGCCGTGGGCGAGGCGAGGGCTTCCTGATAGTGAACTACGCCATAATCCACCGCCAGGCCAAGCAGGATTCCAGCGAACCCCAGGCTGACTACATTGATTGCGCCGAAGATTAATCCTCCCAATGCGAGAGTGCTGGCGAGAATTACTGCAAGGAGTACGAGCAGCCACAGCATGGGAATGATACGTCGATGAAAAATCCAAAATAGTATGGCAATGATGACTGACGTGATGCCCACCGAACTGGTCATGTCATGTTCCATGCCGCCGGAGATTTCCGCGACAAAGGCCGGACCGCCCGTGTAGGCGATACTGACTTCCGGTGGAATTTCGCCGCGTTTTCTCACCGCTTCCACCGCCTCCTTGGTGCTCTTCAACCACGCAATGCAGGCACGATAGTTGGATAAATCCGGTTTGGCTTTTACAAAGAACAACCGGAATTTTCCATCTTCAGAAGCAAATAAACTTTGTCCTTCGCCGAAGGAAGCTGCGCCACCGCCGGCTGCGGATTCCGGAAGTTTGGTCAAGCCGTAGGGATCATTGCCGCCAATGGCGAGATCGAGCGGAGAAAACGAGGTGGCGAGTCGCTCACGCGTTTCCGTCAAAGTAGCGCTAACATTTGTGCCAGTGAGGCGATTGGTGAATTCCCCAAAAACTTCGGGCGGCTGATTGAGCCACATGTAGGCCAGCAGCTCGGCGGCTTGAGCAGGTCGCTCCAGCCAGATGGGCTGCCACATCACGGACGAGATGAGATTGGTTTCCTTCCGCAGTGCTTGGCCTAGATGGCGAGCGGCGGCTTCGGTTACCGCAGCATCGGGGGATTTGACGGTAATGATCAATTCCCGGGAATCGGTAAAATTCTTTTGATACAACTTGAGGCCGTTGACCACCGGCAAATCGGCGGGAAGCAAATTTAAAACTTCCACATCAAAGCGAAGTCGGAATGCTCCGGCGATAACCAGCAGACCGAAGAGCAGCGCAAACCAGAACCAGATTTTGCGGGTCATGGGTTCAGATACCCTTCCAGGGCTTCACCGGTGCGGGAGTTCTCCAGTCGCCATGCACCATCTGGCAGTTGCTGCCAGGACCACGGCTTGGGCGGTGGCGCGCCTGCGAGCGAAGAAGGGAGATAAAACCAGCAGTGGGGCATATAGCGCGCGGCCAAGCCAGTCGGAGCTTTTCCACGACCGGAATAAGTTTTGTCATTGGGAACAAAATGGATCTGCCATGAATTGGTAGTCGTTTGCGCGGTTACAAAAGGCAGGGGAGTTTTAATAAATTGCATCATGCTGCGGCCATTGGAATTAGTCGCGACTAAAATTTCACCGGCGATTTCCGGTGCTTCTTTTTTCATGCGCCAGACGCCCTGTCCCTGCAGCACCGTCCAGCCGGGTTCGCTTAAATTAACCGGCGGCAGTGCGGGCATGGTTCGGCAGGCCGGCACCAAAGCCAGAATGAGGCACAATAGACCCGTAGTAAATAGTCCGCCTTGGGCCCGCTTCGGAGAGCCAAGTGAAAATTTCAAATACTCTTTAACCTTTTTTTGAACACTTTTAATCACAATTGTCAAAACCGCCGGAACATATTGCACAGTGTAAAATACAAAGTGGATAATGACAATGACTTGTAAAAATCTATTTACATTTAAGCTGGGACTGGTTATTCCCACAGTTCATCTCGGTCAATAAATGGAGCTTTTGAAATGATTAGGGTTCAAAACCTGGCTAAAACATTCGGAACTAAACGGGCAGTTGACGGAATTTCCTTTTCGGTGGAGCGTGGAGAAGTGCTGGGCTTTCTCGGGCCGAACGGCGCGGGCAAATCCACGTCCATGCGCATGATCACCGGTTTCATTCCGCCTTCGGCCGGGACGATAACGGTTGGCGGCTTTGATATAGTTGACAACCCAATTCCCGCCAAGCGCTTGATCGGCTACCTGCCCGAAAACGCGCCCGCCTACACCGACATGAGCGTGTATGGTTTTCTGAATTTTACAGCGGAAATTCGCGGGTTGCGTGGAGATGCCAAAAAGAAAGCGGTGAATCGCGCGGTGGAAATGTGCTTCCTGGAAGGAGTCATGCATCAAAGCGTTGATACCCTTTCCAAAGGTTATCGGCATCGCACCTGTTTTGCCCAATCCATCATCCATGACCCTGATGTTTTGATTTTGGACGAGCCAACCGATGGCTTGGACCCCAACCAAAAGCATGAAGTGCGGATGTTGATTCGCAGGATGGGTGAGAAGAAGGCGATTATTTTTTCCACGCATATTTTGGAAGAGGTGGACGCGGTTTGTTCGCGCGCCATCA
>JAQGPC010000082.1 GCA_028293285.1 Pedosphaera sp. | reverse complement strand
GATAGTTACCGGATGTTTCCACAGGTCATCTTAAGCGTTTCCCTCACCCGCCCACCAACCACTCAGACCCTCATCGGCCGACGAAGTTTGCTCATCAGTTAAAGCAACCACACAAAACAGGAAGAGTGGCACAGTGGCCAACATCCGCCAGCGCGAAGATTTTTGAGACTTAAAATGGGCGATCATGAGGATGCGCTCCTTGATCGGCCCCTTCTTCTCCATAAAGCCCACCACCCCGGGTGTCAGTTTGGGTTGCACAAATTGCTCCAACATTTTAAGCAAAGTCTGGCCATACGACTCGCTTTCCTGACTTTCTCCTTGCGAAAGGGCGAGGGCGTCACACGCCAACTCACGCTCAACCTGCATACGAGCCAATCCCGCCCATACCAGGGGATTAAACCAGTGCACCACTTGCACCAGCGTCATCAGCCAATGGGTCAGCATGTCATTTCGTTTAACGTGACATAATTCATGCAGAAAGATGTGACGCAACTCCTGGTCGCTAAAACGCGTTGCCAATCCTTCCGGAATGAGCAGGCGAGGATGGATGGGACCATACAATGCGGGAGTCTCAACCTCCGCAGTCTCCAAGAGCGGCACCGGAAAACGTATTCCCAACCCTCTTCGACACTCGTCTAAAATTTCCAAAATGTGTGGGTCAGTCACCATTTTGGTGCGCCCAACGCGCGCGGCAAAACGCAGGTCCTGCCGAAGTATGCGAACTGCAAACACCACTGCTCCAATCGCCCACAACACAATTAACAGAGACGGGAGGTCCCGAACTTTTTGGAATATGCGAGCTGTGAGCGTCGTGGCGCTTGGTTCAGCCAGTTCCGATCGATTCACGGAACTTGTGACCTGCCCGGGAGCAGGTGAGCTTAAAACCGGAGTGGCCGGTGTCAACTGTTCAAATGGCAGATTCAGGAAAGCTACTGATGTTAATCTGGTAAAATTGAAGAGACTCAATGGGCTAGGAAGCGAAACCGGCAACAGGAGTCGCACAACCACTAACAGCCAGAGGGCGTGCCGCCAGCGGGGGCTCAGTTGCTTGCGAAATAGCCACTGAATCAGCCCCACCAGCAGAATCAGAATTGATACTTGCCAGGAGGTGCGCAACAACCAGAGTAAAATCGAATTTAGCACCGGGTCTCCATCACTTTCGCAACCTTAAATTTTTATCAGTCGGCTCTTAAGGTTATGCGAGGCTTGAGAGTCGTTGGATCCAGACACTTTTGCTCGCGTCGAGACCCAACGTTTCTCCCTCCCCACCATTAACCTTGGCTTACTAAATTCCACGCCCTTTACGAAATGGGCTCAACCCCTTAAAACTCGACCCGCCCCATTTGGAAGGTCACCAAAAACCTTCTCCGTAATGGCCCTTACTTCTTTTTCTTTAAAATGCTCTTAAGCTCTTCCAAATCGGCGGAAGACAGCTTTTGTTTATCTACAAAATGCATCAACAGCGGCTTGACTGATCCCCCAAACACCCGCATCAAAAACGATTCACTTTCCGTCTGCACACAATCCGCCTGCGACACCAGCGGGCTATACAGATAATGGTTCTTTTCCTTTTGCACGCCGACCGCTTTCTTTTTGTGCAGCCGGGCCAGCAACGTTTTTACGGTGTTAGGATGCCAGTCTTCCTTATCCGCCAACGCTTCAATGATTTCATTCGACGGGAGGGGTGAGCGGGCCCAGAGGACCTTCATTACCTTCCACTCAGATTCAGAAATTCCAGGAACTTTAGCCATTTGCTCATAACTACAGCGGTAGTTTTAAAATGCAAGTAGAAAAGACAACTTTTTGCTAAAAATACAGTATTACCTCGGCTCGGGCTCAATGTTTAACCGTCCCGCTCTTTCCAAACTGAGAATTTCCGCTGTATACCCCTGACGAAACGTGGGATACTGAAATTGATACCCCAATTCCATCTTGAGCCGACGATTTTGCACCTTTTTATTGGTCAAACCGCGTTTGCGAGCGGCGTTTTCCTCCTCGGTGGCAAACGGCGGCATCCACTTGCCCAGCGCCTCGGAAAGCCATTGAAAGAAATGAATTTGCGTCACCGGCTCATCATCCACCGCATTATAAATCTCCCCTGCCCGCCCGTTTTTGAGAGCTGCAATAATGATATTCACCAGATCGTCCCGATGTACCATATTGATGATACGCTCGCCTTTACCGGCAATTTTAGCTTCGTTCTTAAGATATTGCTGGAATAAATGCCCCCGTTCAGGCCCATAAATGCCTGCGACTCGCAAGATGACTGCCGGAAGCTTCTGTTGCTGAGCCGCTTCGAGTAGAACTTTCTCCGTTTCAATCAGCACTTTGCTGGTTTCGCTGGCAGGTTCAGTCAAGCTGGATTCCTTAACCGGTGAACCGTCCGTTTGGCCATACACACTGGTGCTGCTGGTATAAACAAATTTCTTCGGCGGCATAGTTGCCAGCCACTTAATCAAGTTGCGCGTCCCTTGCAAATACACTTGGCGATACTCCTCCACGCCGCCTTGCGTCGAAGAAACCGTGTTTACGACCCAATCAAATGGACTAGGCACCTTCGCCAATTCTTCAGGCTTGGTAATGTCCGCCACCAAAGGCTGAATACCGACCGCCTTAAGTTCAGCTTCACCCTCGGCACTGCGGCGTACGCCAAACACTTCATGCCCTTGACGCACCAATGCCGCGCCCAAAGGCAACCCGACATAGCCACACCCGATAATCAGAACGCGCATAATCTATTTTAGTCGCACCCTTCTTCTTCCGTCACGGTAAAACCACGTCACAGTTTGGCTTCATAAATTTTTTATCTCTCCTTAACACTACTTAAGTCTCCTTAACTCTCCTTTTCACTCGATACACGGGTGTGCGTATTATTTTCTTTCCCCTTCGGTTCATAATCCCTGTCCCGCGATTGCGGCGGTTACTCCTAACCTCTTTCCCCTTTGCGCCTTCGCGTCTTTGTTGTTCATTCATTCCTCTTCGTGTTTATTAGTCCCGCATGCGGGACCGCTTCATGGTAAACCTCGCGCCCGTCTGGCAACCAACCCCAGACATTTCGGTTCGTCATTCGAAATTCGACATTCGTCATTATCAATAACCATTTAACTTTTGTAACACATCCCCCGCCTTCGACCAAATGCCCCATTGGCTGCATTGACTCCATTGGATTTATTTTCTGAAAAGTCTGCATTACACCCTTCTGTTTCAGTACTTCTGCTGCTATTTTATCAAATTGATGGCCTTTACATCAGACAATCCAGTTCCTTCGCCCACCGCCTTACCAGCGGCAGGCGGTAAATTCCGCACTCCGCATTCCGCACTCCGCATTCCTGAATTGCTCGCCCCCGCTGGCGATTGGGATTGCGCCAAAGCCGCCGTCGAGAACGGTGCCGATGCCATCTATTTCGGTCTGGAACGTTTTAACGCCCGTATGCGGGCCCATAATTTCACCGCCGCCGACCTGCCCAAATTGATGGAGTTCCTCCACCTGCGCGGCGTGAAAGGTTACGTCACTTTCAACACCCTCGTGTTTGCCAACGAAATGGCCGAAGCCGAGCAGTACCTGCGCACCATCATTTCCGCAGGCGTGGATGCCGCCATCGTCCAGGACATCGGCATCTGTCGGCTCATCCGTCAGCTTTCCCCGGACTTCCCGATTCACGGTTCGACCCAAATGACCGTCAGCAGTGCTGGCGGCGTGGAATTCGCCCAGGAACTCGGCTGCAACCTCGTCGTACTCGCCCGCGAATGCTCCATTAAAGAAATTGAGAAGATCCAGGCAGCTCAATCTGATTCCGCACTCCGCACTCCGCACTCCGCACTTCCGTTGGAGGTTTTCGTCCACGGCGCACTCTGCGTCGCCTATTCCGGCCAATGCCTCACCAGTGAATCCTTGGGCGGCCGTTCCGCCAATCGCGGCGAATGCGCCCAAGCCTGCCGCATGCCTTACGATTTAATTTCCGATGGCAAGCAAGTCCCTTTGGGCGACAAGCGTTATCTCCTCAGCCCGCAGGATCTGGCCGGACTCGAAGTGTTGCCCGACTTGATCCGTACCGGCATGACCTCGCTTAAGATCGAAGGCCGCCTCAAAACCCCCGAATATGTCGCCAACATCACGCGTGTCTATCGTCAGGCGTTGGACAAAGTATTTGCAGAAATGTCTTATGCGGAAACAACGACCACCCCATCCAATTCCGCTGCCATTGATAAGTTGATGGACAAAATCGAGGCCGAATCGCTTTACGATTTGGAGATGGGCTTCTCACGCGGCCTTTACACCGGCTGGTTTCGCGGCATCAACAACCAGGAACTCGCCCACGCCCGCTTTGGCAAAAAGCGCGGCGTCCTGCTCGGCGAAGTCAGCCGCATTCAGGGCGAACGCATCGCCATCAAATTGGAAGCTCCCTTAAAACCAGGCGACGGCGTAGTCTTTGATGCCGGTCATCCCGATCAGGATGAAGAAGGCGGATTCGTTTACACACTCGAAGCTTCCGGCAAGGAAACGCTCCTTGGATTCGGCCACGGCGATCTCAATTACGAACGCATTCACATCGGCGACAAAATTTGGAAGACCAGCGATCCCCAATTAGATCGCCGCCTCCGCCAAAGCTTCGAAGGCGACAAGCCCCAATTTCAACGCCCCTTGCATTTCGAAGTACACGGACTTGCTGGCAAACCAATGACCGTCATCGTTCGTGACGAGCAAGGCCATGTCGTTCAAGTTGAATCCGCAATGCCCATGCCGGTTGCTGAGAAACAACCACTCAGCACCGAACGTTTGCGCGAACAACTCGGCCGTCTCGGTGGAACACCTTTCGAATTGGGCGAACTCAAGAACCTCCTGACCGGCCAGGTCATGTTGCCAATGAGCGAGTTGAACCGCCTCCGCCGCGAAGCCGTGAGCCAACTGGAAGCGTTAAGAAGGCAACCCAAACGCTGGACGCTGAATCCCGCCGCAAATCCTGTAGCTGAAAACGCCTGTCCCGCGACTGCGGCGACAAGTTTTCAGCCCTCTCAAATACGTACGGAGCAACCCGAACTCATCGTCCTCACCCGCAATCTTTCTCAACTCGAAGCCGCCCTGAAATGTGGCGTGCAAACTCTTTATTGCGAGTTTGAAGATTCCAAGAAATATCGTGAAGCCGTGTCCATGGTCCATTGCGCCAGCGGTTGCGCCGCGCCGAACCGCACCATCTGGGTCGCGCCTCCGCGCATCTTCAAGATGGGCGAGGAATGGATTTTAAAACAAGTCCGCTCCTGCAATGCTGACGGCTATCTCGTCCGCAATTACGATCATCTGACATTCTTTGCCGATTGCCGCCGCACCGGCGATTTCTCGCTCAATGTTGCCAACAAACTCACCGCCGATTATTTCAAAAACCGCTTCGGTCTGGAACGCGTGACTGCTTCCTACGACTTGAATTTCGCGCAACTCGAAGCCTTGTTGCAATCCGCGCCGCCCGAATGGTTCGAGATCACCATTCACCAGCACATGCCGATGTTTCACATGGAGCATTGCGTCTTCTGCGCGTTCCTCTCCGACGGCACCGACTACACAAACTGTGGCCGCCCCTGCGACACCCACGACGTAAAACTGCGCGACCGCGTCGGCGCGGAACACCCGCTCAAGGCCGATACCGGCTGCCGCAACACCGTCTTCAACTCCATGGCCCAAACCGGCGCGGAATACGTCTCCCGCATGCTCACCTTGGGCGCGCGCAACTTCCGCATCGAATTCCTCAACGAAACTCCCGAACAAGTGGTGCAAACCATCACCAGGTATCGTCAGTTATTGCGCGGCGAAATCGAAGGCGCCCAACTCTACCGCGATTTAAAAGCCCTCAACCAACTCGGCGTCACCCGCGGACAGATTGCCGGCTAAATTCCAGCGAATTTGCAGTCTGTATTCTTTAAAGTGATTTTCGTGATTTAACTGATTTGCTTATAGCATCACTGGAGCATCATAAACAAAACTGTCGCCAAAAAAGCATAAGTAATCCCATTACTTATCGTCTCCTATTGTCCATTGAGTTGATAAAACACTCTAATGGACAATCCTTGCCCTTCCGTTTTCCCATTCAATGTTGGCTGTTCAGTGTCGAATGTTCTATCCTCTCCATTCTGAGCTTTGTTGCCCATCCCTTTTCTTTGCGTTCTCTGCGCCCTTTCGCGGCTATTTGGCATGTTTTTCCTATTCGTGTGCATTCGTGCAATTAGTGTCTCTCCTCGCCGCAGTTAGCACCTTGACCCCTCCCCCAAGACAGGTCATATTAAACCTGTCGTTTTCGGGGGCGTACTGGTTTCGACTTGGGAGATACGCCAGAGGCGGCATGCCGAGGATGGTTCGTTGGCCTCGTAAATAATCGAACCAAAAAATAAAAGCTAACGAAGAACTAGCTCTCGCAGCCTAAGGCTACGACGTTCACCACTGGACACCTGCTACGGTGGCTGAACGAAACAGCAGGTTAGATCGGATGCGGAGACTGCGCGCATTTGGTTGAAAAATTCCATGCAGACTAGGCAGTGTGAATCGCGTCAGAGCGTAATCACATAGCAGAAAACTCTCCTCTGACTAAGCATGTAGTCGCGGCTGGTTGATTTGCCAGGGACGCGGGTTCAACTCCCGCCGCCTCCACCATTTTGTGAGTTGTTCTCAGGCTGGCTGGAGTTTTTCTTTCCGGGGAACGAAACGAATTTCAACTCGTTTGTTCACAGCTTCAGCAATTCGTTTTAACATCGTGAGCGAATGCCCCTTGTATTCAGAGTCCTCCAATCTGCTTATGACTGACTCGCTTGTTCCAA
>JAQGPC010000077.1 GCA_028293285.1 Pedosphaera sp. | reverse complement strand
CGCCGCAGGCAACTGTTAAAGCCAAGGCCGCTTAAGAAAACTAAAAACCCATGGTGTCATTAATTATGAGGCAACGAATCGCCAAACCCACTCCCATTTGGGTGTCATTTATTTATGAGGCAACAAGAATGCCAACCCGGATTAATTAGCAATCTTTTTACTGCCTTGTTTAAAGGAAGAGGCACATGTTGCGAGAACGAAGTGTTGTTGCAGCCTTTGGGGTCGGTAATCAGTCCTTATATCTGCTTATGGAATGACTCGCCAAGCGGAGATCGTCTACAATTTCTTACTGAGCACTGGTTCTTTGTTGAAGCCAAAGTATATCCCGCGGGGAGCTTTTCTGGTTGCCGGCGGAAGGGTTGATTCTAAAGACGGGTTGGACGCTGTTGGCATCAAGCCACTTTTTGATTTCCGTATGGCCGTCCGCGAAGGAAAAACCACAGGCACCGTTGTGATAAGAGGCGGGGACATCAGTCCAGGTCGTGCCGGTCATCTTCACAGAGAATAGCCCGTCATTGATGCTGTCGGGGTGTTCATCCAGAAGCACCCAGGTCATAGAAGGGCCGGGAGTGACGATGTCGCTGGATTTCAAAAATATCTTCCAGCCCGGATTCAGCGTGGCCTTGCCATTGATGTTGTCCACGTCGCCCATGAAACCGTTCATCGAGATGCTGCGGACACGAGTCCCTTTGGCTCCGGGAAACTTGTCTGCCGGACACCGAAAAGAGCCTATGCTTTTGGCGATGTAAGGACCGATTTCACCGGCGGTCAGATAATCTGTATTGTAGTTGTCCGGCCAGGTCGGCGAAGGTGGAGCGTCCCATTTCATCACTCCGGTAACCCAGGAATTCGGTGTGATGGTCGTGCCCCGATTTTCCGGCAACTGCTCATGGTTGTCATCTGCGTACATGAGACAGGCAAGCTGGACCTGCTTCAAGTTGTTCAAGCAGTAAATGCCCTCAGCCTTCGCCTTGGCCTTGCTCAAGGCAGGCAATAGCAAGGCGGCCAGAATAGCAATGATGGCTATGACGACCAGCAACTCGATCAAAGTGAAACCGGCGAGCCTGCATCGATGGCTGAGAGCCAATCCCGTGCGCAAACGAGTGTGGTGCTTCATAGATGTCGCCGAGCCATTGAAACGTTGCTTCGCGTCCAGGAAAGCCGGAGCGCTATCCGGCTTTCCTGGCTCACGGTTGAGATCGCGTTATTGGCTGCGAACGTGATAGAACCGCACGGCTCCACTGGCGGTGTTGTCCGTTACGTTAGTACTGGACCCGTTGCCCGCTATGGTTGTCAGCGGCGTCCATGTGGGGTCCGTGATGGCGTTCTTATATTCGACATAATGCGTATGACCCGCCTGGGTTAAAAAGCTGAACGTGGTCGCGCCACCGATGTGCGCCGGGTTCAGGATGGTGACGGGCAGGGCAGGGGAAGCGACGGCCTGAAATGCCTTGATCGCATTCGAGTTGGTCGAATCATTGATCAGAATCGGCGTGCCATTGTTGATGGAATAGAACTCCACGTTGCCGCCCGCGCCGGCCTGGTAGTAGAGCAACCTTACCGGGTAGAGCCCGTTCGTCAGCACGGTCACATAGGTAAGGGTGGGGGTGCCATTGCCCCGGCCACCGTCAAATGAACTGAGCGTCAGGCTCTGGTTGGCCAAGGTGGAGCCTTCGGTGAGCTTGAAGCCGTCATCGCTACGCACCGCGAAGATGTAATTGCCGTTGGTGAGTTGCAAATACATCAAAGCCTCCACGGCAATGTTGTTGTTCGGGTTGCCGGCGGGAACATACGGGAACGCGGACTTATAGGGGAAGGCCGGGGTCCCAGTGGGCAGGCCGGTGATGTCGTAATTGATGGCGTTGGTTTCCGAGTAGCTCCCGTCCGCATTCGGACCACCATTGGCGAGGTTTGGATAAGGCTGGCCCGTGACGAGATTCGTTCGGGTTCCGGCCAATTGCGCTTCGGCATTGGCAATGGAAGCGGTGGTCGGCGCGGCGTCTTCAACCTTGTTGATGCGCAAGGCAAACCCCGGCGTGGATACCGAGCCGATGGGTTGAGCATCGGTTATTGGAAGGACGGTGTAAGTCGAGTTGGCCGTGGTGAACTGCCAGGTGTTTGTCGTCGTGGTGGGAGTTCCTCCGTTGTCGGTGAAAATTGCCGTCAACGTATAGTTCGTGTTCGGAGTGAGGAAGATGGATGGGACATAGGTAACCACCGTCCCGGCTGCGTTATTGCTCAAGGCAATGCTGCCAGTCACGTTGTTCGAATTCACAAACAATTGAACAGTCGCGGGGTTCACCGCTGTCTGGCGGTTGGCGATGGTGAAAGAGATGCTGCTCTCCAAGCCCACGGCGGTTGCACCCGGAAAAGGATAACCCGCGCTCAGGTACGGTTTTAAGGTGGCCGTATTGGTGTTGGGGACAAACATCAGGTAGTTCAGATTGTAAGCGCGGGTATTAACGGCAGTTTCGCGGAAGGTATTGGTTCCGGAGAAGCGAAGCTGAACAGTGTTGCCGAAGAAATCGGTCAGCGGCACCATTTGCCCGCTATAGATTTTGCTTCCACCGGTCACGGGGATAATACACGTTCCCAAGGCTGCTTTGGGCTGATCGGTCGTGGTTGCAGTAGGATTGGCCAGACGTTCCACCATGATCGTCCCACCTCCGCCGCTGGCAGCGCGGGCATAAACGGTGTAGTTCGTATTCGCCAGGTTGCGGGTAAAATTCTGCCATTCATTGGCATCGGTGAAACCCAGTTCGTAATCGGTCGCACCGGCGGCTAGAAACCCTGCATGATCATACGGATCGCCCGTAACCAGGAGCGTCTGCGGCAGGTCTCCGGCCCGGTAACCCGAGACGTTGTTGACTCCAGTCAAGTCACTCTCCGAGTAATCAACGCCATTGCTTCCGAGCAGGCCGAAGTACGCGTTCGGCACGGGATTGGGGAAGAAGGCTCCGCCGTTGTAGTTATAATCCTCGGCATCGATGGCTAGGTTCGTCGGCGAAAACGTGTTGAACGTAAAATTGTTGGTGGCGGTGTTGCCGTTTGCGTCGGCAACGATAATCGAGGCGTTGTAGAGAACATTTGCCAGGAGGGCGGTGTTGTTGGTGGCAAAGAGTTGATTGGTTGAGCCAGTCGTATTGAAAGTGAGGCCGGTCTGCGTGACGCCATTGAGCTTGAACGTGACACTGCTGCCGCGAATAGTGGAAGCGACAGAATCAACCTCGAAGGTCACCTTGGAGAGCGGATCGACAAAAATGGACCCGTTGGTTGGCGAAACGTTGAGTATCGTCGGCGGGGTGAGTGAAGTGGAGACGATTTGCATCCGGTTGAAATTCTGGTTGGCATCCGTTTGATTGGCAATCAACGCGACGCTATCAATCGTTCCTGAGTTCGCCAGTGGGAGGCCATCCAAAATGGAGAGAATGGCTCCACTGGCCAAACTTTTAACCACAAATCGGTACGTATCCCCGGCTTTGAGCGTGAACTCGCAACTCAACGGGTTGCTCGCGAAGGGAATCCCGATGTACTGCACGCCATTGCCATCCCAGAACACAAACGAATTGCTGCCGCCGCCAACATAATAAAAAGCAAAACGGTGGCCGGTTACATAATCACTGGTGGCATTGGTCGCATTCCCGTTGCGCAAAAAGAATCCGCCAAATTTAGTGGAAGTGGAACCGACGCCCTGAGATTCAAAATCGAGCTTGAAGGCCACGGTAGTATCCAGCGAATTGCTAAAACCGCGATAGGCCACGGTCGTGTTGATGCCGTTACCGTTGGCAAAAAGTCCCCAGGCATGAGCGGCGTTGTTATTGCCGGGAGGGCTGCCGACCGGACCGAGATTCGGATCCAGATTGGAATAATTTGTTGGGGAAGAGATTAAAGGCAGTGCAGGGACCGTAGGGGTTGCGTTACGCGTTGTCGTAAAACCACGACCGCCGCCCGCGGGGGAGGCGGTGCTGTTCGTCAGCACAACCCAGGGGGTAAATCCGAACCCGAAATTCACGCCGGGCGCAGTATTAAAAGCCGCATACCACGTCGCGCTGGCGTACGGGTAATGATAGGCATCATCATAGGCATTGGTCTGGGCCGTTGCGGTGCCAGCCAAGGTCAGCGCCACCGCAAGGACGGCCAGGAGTCGGGATAGGAATGATATGAGTAGTTTCATGTCTGGGTTGCTGATATTAGTAATACACGGAAATTCCGTTTAGAGACACAATCAATGCTAATGCAATTGATTGCATCAATTTTGGACATTCACGGGCTTAAGGAGCATTTAATCCCGCGTTGCCAAAATGGTCAACCTGCACATTCATGCAGTTGTCAAGGCAGGCAGTTGACAGTTAGGCTCAGTGGAATCCAACAATACAGGAAACCAGCGAGTGGTGTCGTCAAACGTTCACCTTAAGAAAATGCAAAGCAATTTTATGCCGTCAAAGTTTGCGAGCCCGGTGGCCCCGGCTTGCGGGGTTAGGCGATCTCGGGCCGACCGGGGGTTCACGCTGATCGAATTGCTGGTGGTCATTGCCATCATCGCCATTTTGGCAGGGCTACTCCTGCCAGCGTTGAGCAAAGCCAAACTGAAAGCGGACCGTATTTCATGCATCAACAATCAGAAGCAGTTGACGCTGGCCTGGGTCATGTATGCGGACGACTCCGAGGGTAAACTTGCGCCGAACACTTCCACCAGCGGCGCCGGACAGCCCAGTTGGGTCACTGGCAAATTAACTTGGGATTTTCCGCCTACGCCCTCGAACCCGGACAATTACAACACAGCGAATCTCACCGACTCACTGCTTGGGCCCTACTGCGGTCGCGTCCCCGGCATCTACAAATGTCCGGGAGACAAGGTGTCGGCCGCGAAGGGTGTCCGCGTGCGAAGTATTTCCATGAACGGTCAGATGGGCGGAGTCGTGGTAGGAGCGGACCAGCAGGCTGTGATCAATCAATATGGGGGAAACAACAATTACGTACTTTTTCTCAAACAGACACAGATCGTCAATCCCAGCCCGGCGATGGCCTGGGTGTTCATTGATGAACATGGCGATTCCTTGAACGATGGATTTTTCCGGGTGAACATGAGTTCAACCACAGTTTGGTCCGATTTGCCCGCAAGCTATCATGGCGGAAGCGGTGCGCTCTCGTTTGCGGATGGCCATTCCGAAATCAAAAAGTGGACGGACGCCAGCATCAAGGATCGTCCAGTGACCAAAACCCAGTATACTTCAGGGAGTGCGACCGCAACTCCAAATACTGATTTATTGTGGCTGCAGGCGCGAACGACCAGCCTGCCGTAGCCGTAAAAATCCATTTTCAAATCCAACCTGAGCGCGGACCCTTCATGCCATTTCTAAAATATGTCCCCGGCTTGACACGACTTTGCCTGGGTGCCTGCGCTTTCTTCTGCCTAGCGGCGACAAACTCGAATGCACAGGCTGTTTCCAATGGCTTCTGGCAGGCGCAAAGCATTTATCAAATAGTCACGGACCGCTTCTTTGATGGCGATGCCAGCAACAACAACGCGGAAGGGAACTACAACCCAGGCAGCAGCAGTGGTTCGACGGTTCACGGGGGCGACTTCAAAGGCATCGAACAAAAACTGGATTACATCAAGGCGCTGGGCGCCACGGCGATTTGGATTTCCCCCATTGTCCGAAATGCGAGTGGGCAGTTTCATGGTTATGCCGGCAGCGACTTTTATCAGGTGGCTCCGCATTGGGGAACGCTGGCGGATTTGCAGCACATGATCCAAGCCGCGCATGCGCGGGGAATTCTCGTCATCAACGACATTGTCGTGAATCACGGTGGGGACTTGATTTACAGCACTGATTCAGGCTACTCCGCTTATAAAGCCCCGCCGGATGGATATAACGTACGTTATCGCAATGGCGCGAAGCAGTTTGCCGCGCCGTTCAACACCAATGCGATTAATCCGAGTCTGACCAATCTGTTTCACAACTATGGCGGCATTCCCAATTACAACAACCCAGAGCCGGTCGAACTTGGCGAGTTGAGCGGCCTGGATGATTTTCGCACAGAGTCACCGTACGTCCGGTCGAACATGGCGGCGATTTACAATTATTGGATCGGAACGGCCGGCTTCGACGGGTTCCGGATTGATACCGTGAAGCATGTGGAGATGGGCTTCTGGCAGGAGTGGGCTCCAGTGGTGCATGAATATGCCACGACAAACGGAAAGCCGAATTTTTTCATGTTCGGCGAATGTTATGACGGCTCGGATTCCAAATGCGGTTCGTACACCGGCACACAGGGCGGCGGCCCGTTTAAACTCGATTCCGTGTTGGATTACCCCCTTTATTTCAAAATCAACAGTGTCTTCGCCTCAGCGAGCGGAAACACCAAACAATTAGAGGACCGCTACAACGCGATTGCGGCCAATTATGATCCCGCCGCGCAAATGGGATTGGTGACCTTTCTCGACAATCACGATCAACCCCGTTTCCTCAGCGTCGGAGGAGCAACGGCGGCCCGCCTTGAGGTGGCCCTGACTTTCCTTTATACCGGTCGCGGTATTCCCTGTCTCTATTACGGCACGGAGCAAGCCTTCAATGGCACTACTGATCCGAACGACCGCGAAGACATGTTCGCCGGCCAGTTCGAACAAGGCCCGTCGCTCGGTGATAATTTCAACATGACGCATCCGCAGTTTCAGGTGGTGGCCAAGTTGAACAATTTCCGGCGTCTCTACGCTCCCCTGCAAACCGGATCGCACATCAACAAGTGGTATACTCCCTCCGGGCCGGGCCTGTTCGCCTACGCGCGGCGGCTGGGGACGCAGGAAGTGTTCGTGGTGTTTAACACCGCCAGTTCGGCGCAGACGCTGCCCAATCGCTCCACAATCTTCGCTCCGGGAACGCGTATCGTGAACCTGTTTGATCCGACTGAAGTTTTGACGGTGACAGCAACTCCTGAAATACCGCCGATCACCGTGCCGGGCACAACGGGGAAAATCTTCGTGGCCGAATCCGACTGGCGGCCACTTGATCCGGTCGTCGTGAGCAATTCGCCCGCGCATGATGCGACCAATGCGCCGACCGCCGCGCCCATCCTCCTTAAGTTCAACCAGCCGATGGATACGAACAGCGTTCAAGCTTCCTTTCACACGACGCCAGCTATCAGCGGGACTTTCGCCTGGTCGGCAACGCGGGATACGGTGACCTTCACTCCGGGCGGCACGGGTTTTCCGGCTTTTACCACTATTACGGTGCGCGTCACGAACGGGGTGGATACGGTTTCAGGCAACGTGATGTTTTCGCCCTATGAACTCAAGTTCAAGACCGGCCCGCTTGATTCAACTCCAGTTTTCAAGATCACAAATGTGGTCGTGGTGAATGGGGCCAATCTCCAGGTGAGTTGTTCGACAGCGGTCAGTCGGACCTATCAACTCCAACGTCGCAATACGCTGGACGCAACGTCCACGTGGGCGGACTTCGGGCCGGCAGTCAACGGAACTGGCGGAGTGATTGTTTTGGAAGGCGGGGGCGTCACGGGCGAGACACAGTTTTATCGCGTCGCTCGGCATTGAGCGCGGGTAAGAGGCGCGCTCAGCCGTGCAGGAATTTCACGACTGCTTCGGTT
Source organism: Pedosphaera sp. (assembly GCA_028293285.1). GTDB lineage: Bacteria > Verrucomicrobiota > Verrucomicrobiia > Limisphaerales > Pedosphaeraceae > Pedosphaera. The sequence continues at coordinate 7,906 of JAQGPC010000077.1, read as the reverse complement.
CGGGAATGGACATGCAACTTCTCATAAACGGTCCGAACATAATAACGAACCGTATCCGTGCTGATGTTCATCTGTTCTGCGATTTCCTTGTAAACATAACCTTTGGTGAGAAGTTGAAGGAACTCACGTTCGCCGGGGCTGAGATGAGTTATCTGCGACTCACCCTGGGGCTTGGAGAAAAACTGAACCACGCGACGAGCCAATTGTGGCGACATGGGCGAACCGCCTGCATGAACGTCACGGACAGCTTCCAATAACTTCGATGAACTGGTGCGTTTGAGCAGGTAACCGCTCGCTCCGGCTTTGAGCGAATTGAACAATGAGTCGCTGTCCTCGTACACGGTGAGCATCAAAACCTGCACTGCCGGGACAATCGCTTTCAACTGACGGACACATTCGATCCCGGCCATGCCCGGCATGTTGATGTCCATTAGCACCACATCGGGTGGTTGACGGGGGATTTCTTCCAGTGCGATTTCGCCATTGGCGTAATTGCCGAGCAATTGAAGTGACGCGGTCCGGCGGATCAAGGTCGCGAGACTTGTCCGCATGTCTTTGTCATCATCAACAATGGCCACTTTGATCTGCATAACTTGCATGCCGCGCCACCATTTGACAGGATTTGCCACTTGGAAGCAACTGCATGAATATGCAGCCACATTCACATTGACGGAATCCAAAACTCACCGCCACTCTTCCTGAAAGTGAAAAGTTCCTTGATTCTTTTTTTGTCACTTCTGTTTTTGGCAGGTTGCGCCTCCACACAGTATTCCGCATATGTGGGCAACCAAGTGTGGCTTACTTCAAAGGATGCTGTGGCCGACCAAAGGTTTGCCACGCCGGTTTACTGGAGCTGGCCGGAGCGTCCTTATCTGGTCATGGGCAGCATCGGACTGGCAAACCCGCAAAAAAAATGGAAAAGGGGCGATACTGCCGAGTCCGCCCGCCTGGCGAGAAGCAAAGGAGGGGATGCGTTGATTGTTCTTGAGGGCGACGAAACGGGCGTAGGTCAAAACGCGGTGCCTGCCATGAAACCATTTCCGACGGGATCGACCAGCGCGCTGGTCATCCGATGGAAATCATCAAGCGAGGTTGACGAGGAAAGTCACCGGGTGGATGGGTTGCGGGCTTACCTGAAGCGCTCCTACCCGGCACTTGGTCTGGGGAGCAAGAATGACTTGTGGGAAATGAGTGTTGAATATGTTGCCTGGCTTGGGCTGGACATCAATTCACAGCCCGGGGCAGGGAAGGTGGAGGAAGTTTTAAGCAGCTTAATCACGGCCTCCCCGGATACCAGTAAACGACTGTTCAAAGGAACGCTGCGAGCGAAAGCGACTTCAACCAGGCCGACGGAAACAATTGTATATGGGATTGCGACCGTTACACGGACGGGAGACGACGTGACCATTGTTTCAGATCCCGGAAAAATATCGTTCAAATTCCATGGCCTCACGGGAGACGGCCAACTGCGAGGTCAGTTTAACTTTTCGTCAGGTGCAACCGCTTTCACGGGTAAAGCAGAAGGCGTGATGTCACCCGGAAAGATTCTTCTGAAGAGCGATGGACTGGCCGCTGGCAAACCGATTGAAGGGATTTTTACATTTTTGCAGTAGACACAAAAAGGGCATGCCATTCCTGGCATGCCCTGTGCAATTAACAAACGGATCAGAATCCAGTTACTGTATAAACTGCATAACCGCGGGGAGCAGCCCACACTTGCACGCTGCCGGCTGAATTGCAGAACTGGTCGGCGGGCGGTGTATTCTGTCCACTCTTCGAGGAGGACCAGGCATACGCTTTTAACGTCTTGTTTTTCACGTAGCCGTTGGCAACCGTGATGGTCTGCCCCTTCCACTGCGTGGCATCGTCGTTGATGATGACAATATAGCCTGGTTGAGAAGCGGAGCTTCCATAGGCTTCGTAAATGATGTATTGGCTGTTTTGACTCTCAAGGATGTGGATGTTAGGGCCGCCATTGGCAAATTTCTCGCGCATCCAAACTAGTTTGTTGATGCCGTTGCCCCAACCACTGCCATTGCCGCCGCCCGTGGCCAGCCCGTAGTTGTAGTAATCCTTCCAGAAGATGCAGGGATATCCCTGGTAGGTCATGATGAAGGCATAGGCCATCATTTTATCCGAGATGATTTCGTCGGTGTCGTGATTGGCGACGAAGGTGACCGCCTTGCCAGCATTTTTCGCCGCGTAACATTTGGTGGCATCGAAGACGTCGGGCATGTTGCCGCCGCCACCGGTGTTATTGCAGATGTTCTTCAGGGTGTAATAGGCGGCAAAGTCGAACGCGTGTGCGTTGGCGGCGTTGGCCCAATTATCCAGCAGGGTGGTGTTGGCATCCCAGTATTCGCCAACGGTGAAATCAGGCCCGGAGGCGGCATTCATATCGTTAACCACCCAGGAATGATATCCCTTGGTGTAATCATAACGCCAACCGTCAAATCCGGCATTGGCGGAGTTTTTCAGCCAGCTCAGCCAGGTTTTCATGGCACCGTACGGGGCGCCGGAATTGAAAGTCACATCCTGATAGCCGCCGAAGGTGCCTTCATCGCTCACTTCATAAAAATTGGGATGGAAATCATACCAATGCCATTTGCACAAGCCGCTCTGGACGGCGTTGAAGTCGGTATAAGAAGTGCCGCCCGTATAACCGTTGGCTTCGTTCGCACCGCCGCTGCGGTGATTCAAAACAACGTCGGCCATGCAGGAAATGCCCTGAGCATGGTAGGCGGCGATGGCACTTTTTAATTGGGCCTGCGTCCCGAAATGTGTCCCCGGACCACCCTTTTGAGTGTAGGAGCCAAGGTCATAATAATCGAAGGGATCATAGCCCATCGAAAACCCGCCGCTGGCTGATTTTTGCGGCACCGGAAACCAAATCCGGTTGATGCCATAACCGCCAACCATGTTCTTAAGCGCGGCGGCATTCGCCTCCATGGTGGGGTACCAGGGACCGGGGACATCCCAGTAGAAACCTTGCATCATCACGCCGGAAAAAAGCGATGACGTTGAAAGGGCGAACAAGGTTAGCAATCCGAAAACCTTCGTGAGGAGATGCCGCTTTCGGGGCGCGGTGAAGTTTAATCTCGAGTTTGACATATTATTCCTTCTGTTGTGGTTATTCCAATTTGATGGCAGGGGTTCTACTCATTCCGATCCACCAATGAAGCTGGTGGGTACAAACAATTGTGTTTGTGAACAAAGGGGGCATGGGTAGGAAGATAATAAAGTAGCGGCACGGATTCTACTGCATGTTCGTGCAGGGTCGGGAAACCTGCCAGGCAAACCGGCGATGAGGATGCCGGCTTTGCGTCCGCAGCCGTTTAACCGCGCGGATTATTCTGCAGAAGATTTGATTTGAAAATTGACCAACAACCTGATGGTGGTTCCCTTGCCAATCGCGGTTTCCATTGCGAATTTCCCGCCGACCGCTTCAGCCCGTCGGCGCATATTGCCCAAGCCATTTCCTTCCCGGACACTTTGCGAGTTGGCCGGATCAAAACCGCGCCCATCGTCCTGGATCACGACTTCAAGCGAGTCGGCGGTTGCCTGGACCTGCACGCAAACTTCCCGGGCCGCCGCGTGCTTCATCACGTTCGTGAGCGCTTCCTTGGCAATGAGAAAAATGTTATGCCGCATTTCAGGGGGCAAGGAACGCGCGGGCAGGGTGTCCGGAAGAGCCAGCCGGCAGCGGACGCTGTTGTCATTGAACAATTCACCGGCGAAATGCGCGATGTAATCCACGAGGCTTTGCAACGAATCACTGCCCGGTCGCACGGCCCAGACAATTTCATCCAACGCGCGGAGCGTTTGCCCGGCGAGCTCGGAAATTTTGTCCACGTGAATCCCCGTTTGGGAGTCGCTGTGTTTTCCGCCCCTGGCCATATCGCTCAAAAGAAAAATCCGCGACAACGAAGCACCAAGATCATCGTGCAAGTCCTGGGCAATGCGCGCCCGCTCCCGCTCCAACGCCCGCGCTCGCTCGAGATGCTTGAGCTGGCTTTGCACTTTTCCTTTTTCGACGAAACGAATGGTGCCGCCGACGGAAATGAAAAGCCCGAAAGCCGCTGACCCGAGAAACCACCAGGTTTGCCAGAAATAGGGCATTACCGTCAGGGCCAGACTTGCCCCGGATTCGTTCCAGACGCCATCACCGTCGCAGGCAATGACCCGGAACTGGTGTTTGCCCGGTGGCACGTAACTGTAAAAGGCAGTGCGGAGACTGCCGGCATCGACCCAATCGGAATCCAATCCCTCCAGCCGGTAACGAAAACGCACACGCTCTGGCGCGGTAAAATTTAATCCAGTGTAACGCAGCTCGATCCGGTGTTTGCCGGGAGGGATTCGTAGCGTCGGCGTGACCGCCTCTTCGTTGCCGGGCTTCCGGTTTTGGGCTTCGGCTTTGGAGCCGGTGACGGGGAACGAAGAGAGCAGTGCGCCGTCCAACATTACTTGTTCGAGGATTACCGAAGGCCCGCCGGTTGCTGGATTCTTGAAACGCGGATTGACCACCACCAGACCTTTCAGGGTGGAGAACCAAAGCAATCCGTTTCGGGCTTTCAGTCCCGCCGGATAAAATCCGCCGGTGCATTCTTCCGACAACATTCCTTCCGCGCGGCCGAAGATGCGCGGATAAAGCGTGGTGGCTTTGCCCGCCGCGAAGTTATTCAACTCGGCCTTGGAAACGGCAGCGATCCCGCGATTGCTTCCCAACCAGAGGCGTCCGGCATCGTCTTCGAGAATCTGAGAAATGGTATCGTCCGGCAGACCTTCGCGCGTCGTGAAGACGGTGATGTGTCCCTGCTGCCAGCGCGCCAAACCGCCACCAGCCGTGCCGATCCACAGCACACCCTGAGCATCCTGATGAAGCGTGCGAATGGAATCGCTGAGGAGGCCGTTGGTTTTGCCGAGTTGGAAATGCGACTGATTCTGATACGAGTGCAACCCGGCACCATCGGTTCCAATCCACAACGAACCATCGGCACCGGGTAGAATTGCCGTAATGGGACGTGTTTGCCAGAAGTTGGTTGCGGCGACGCGCGCACCTCCATGGAGCCGCCATATTTTTCCATCACGCGTGCCGGCCCACACCGCGCCTTCCCGGTCTTCGGCAAGTGAGATTGCATCCAGTTCAATCAACTCGGCTGGTTGCGCGTTCGTTGAATCGGCTTTTGGATCGGTGATATGCAGCAGTCCCTTACTGCTCGCCACCCAGCCACCGCCGTCATGAGTGGCCAGCACGGCATTGACTTGCGCCTCGCTTTCCGACAAACCCGCCAACGCCAGCCGACTGAAGTTTCTGGCTTGCCAGCGATACAGACCGTCGTTTGCCTTGCCTGCCCAAATTTCCCCTGACGCAAATTCGGCGAGTCCCTGCACCGGCCCGTAGCCCAGCCCTTCAGCCGGTCCCACGAAGGAAACACTCTTGGGCCGCAACTGATTCAAGCCCGCGCTCGTGCCGACCCACAAATTTCCTTCGCGATCCACCAGCAACGACTCAACAAAATTATCCAACATCCCGCTGCTGGCGCTGATGGCGAGCAGTTTACCGTCCTTGAAATGAAACAATCCTTCGCTCACCGAGCCAGCCCAGACCGTGCCATCCGGCGATTCGGCCAGCGTATTGACAAACGGCTTGTCGAGATGGCGGGGAATGCGGTAGCGCGTCCATTGGCTGCCCGCACGGCACAAAACGAAATCATCGCCCGCGCCGACCCAGAGCCGGTCGTTTTGATCCACGAGCACGCAATGCGGGTCGCGCAGGAGTCTATCCGCCGAGCCGTCCATCAAGGGATTCAGCCTGCCATCCTGGAATTGAAAAACTCCCGCGCCGGTCACAGTCATCCAAAGCCTTCCTTTTTTATCGTTGAATAATCCGGTAATGGCTTTGCCCTGGACAGCTTCATTAGTCAGCGTCGTCCAGCGGCCGTCGAGCAACGAACCCAATCCTCTCGCGGTGCCGACCCAAAGCCGACCTTCATTGTCCTCGGCAAGCGCGGTGATGGAATCGGCGGGCAAGCCATCGCGAGTTGTGAACGTGACGAACTTCCCGTCCTGCCAGCGCGTTAACCCGTCATTGACGCTGCCAATCCAGAGGGCACCGCGGGCATCCTCCAAAATGCGACTGACGGCACCGCAACGTAATCCCTCGCGTTCGCCAAATGAAACAAAGTGGACGCCATCAAAGCGGGTCACGCCGTTATCGGTGCCAATCCACAAATAGCCCTCGCGGGTTTGTGCCAATGCGCGAACCGAATTTTGCGCCAAACCTTGTTCCCGTTGCCACGACCGAAAGCTGAATGGCAACGATCCCCGTGTCGCGACCGGCGAGGATTTGCCCGGTTCGATGCCGCCGGAAGCTGTGAAATCGCTGAACGAGGTCGCGATGGCCATGTCGCTAAAGGTCCAACCGCCGCCGCCGCCGCCATGTCGAAGATGGATTTCATTGAACGAGCAGTTCGCCTTGAATCTCGTCGTCAACGCTTCCGGTTGGCTGACTTCAGTGGCCCCAGCGTTCAGGTCCGGACTCAACCAGACGGTCACCAGATCGTCTTCCCCCGCGACGTATTGGACTTTGAAAACTATGGTGCGCTCGATGCCTCCGCGCGGCTGTTCGTACTGTTTGAAAACTCCCACAGCTGTTGACTCCGGGTGCGAGGAATGCAAGTCAAAGTCGCCAGAAACTTTATTCAACTCCCCGTTTTCGGAAGTGTGGAATGCACTGTAGGCCCAGGCTTTCATGGAATTGCCCACCGCCAGTCCCCGCGTTTTCCCGTCGAACAATTCAAACCCGGCGAAGTATTCCTCCGTGCTGACATCGGAGAGCGGGTCCACATGAAACTTGAAGTAGAGCGTATTGGTGGAGGTATCGTCCCGCTTTACCGCTCCGCCGAGAATATCCTGACCATCGCCCGTATCGTGAGCCAGAGTCGCGCCCAGGTCATTCCAAAGAGTTGCCGCCTGCGTGGAAAAACAAAGCAATGCGAGTGTGAAGCCGACGAGGAGAACCACACGGAGCGCCGACGTGGAAGCGTGTTCGGCGCAAGCGGATGCCGAATCCGGGCATACTTTCATGTGAGCCGGAATGGTAACGACTGCGCGACGCCGGGAACACTGCACAAACATGCAGTGGCGAGATTGACATATTAGGCCCTAATCTTACCATATATTTTACCAGAATTCCTTTTGCCAAGATTGTGAAATTGCCTTTTTTGCGGTCGCCGGTTTGCTGCCTCGTTTTATTCGCGCTGGTCAGCCTGACCTCTCTATTACCGGCCGTGGCGCAATCCGTCCGGCCCGGGATGGGATCAACCCCTTACGCAGGCGTGTCTGGCACGGGTGTCACTTTTCGAGTATGGGCGCCGAATGCAACCAGCGTGGCGGTACGCGGTTCGTTCAACGGGTATAGCTCCACCGCAAATTTTCTGGTCAAGGAAGCTGGCGGTCTTGGGCTTTGGTCGGGCGACATCCCAACTGCCCGGGCGGGTGATCAATATAAATATTATCTCAGCGGCTCGCTTTGGAAACGTGATCCGCGCGGTCGCAAGGTGGTCAACTCATCCGACAACACGATTATTTACGATCCGAATGCATTCAACTGGGCGGGCGACACCCGTTTGTCAGTGAACACTTCAAACCTCGTGATTTATGAAATGCATGTCGGCGCGTTTTATGACTCAACCCCGTCTTCCGGTGGACCGGGAAAATTCGCCGATGCCATAACGAAGCTGGATCACCTGGTGGACCTGGGCATCAACGCGGTCGAACTGATGCCGATTATGGAGTTCGCCGGTGACAATAGTTGGGGTTACAATCCGGCTGACCCTTATGCGGTGGAAAATACCGGTTACGGCGGGCCGGATGGATTAAAAAGTTTCGTCAAAGCCGCCCACCA
>JAQGPC010000074.1 GCA_028293285.1 Pedosphaera sp. | reverse complement strand
CGCCGCAGGCAACTGTTAAAGCCAAGGCCGCTTAAGAAAACTAAAAACCCATGGTGTCATTAATTATGAGGCAACGAATCGCCAAACCCACTCCCATTTGGGTGTCATTTATTTATGAGGCAACAAGGCAGACAAAACAACTCAATGCTGTCCGTTGCCACCTTATCCGCGGCAGCCTTTCCAGTTCTTCCTGGCGAATTATTCCTCAGCACCGAAAAGGAAGCCCATTAGAAGTTTAGAAAAATTGATACAGGAATGTGAGTGCGAGGTTTCGGAGTGTGTGGTGGAAATCGACACAATCAAGAAGGAGATCGAACTTTTAAAAAGCGAATTGGCCGCAGACCGGGAGAAATTACTCATGCTGAAAGCACAGCGCGGACTTCGTCCCATTGAAGCTATAAACACTCAAGAAGCAGGTATTCTGAGCGGGGGGCAGCTTGCGAACAAGCAGGCAGCAGCCTCGCAACTATGGCGGCGACTCGGGGGTAGTGAAACTTTCTTAAGAGATCGTAGAGCCAAATTAGCCTATTGGCAGCGCTTCAAGGGAAACCCCGGGTCAGAAAAGGCTGCGCTGTTTCAACAATTTGAAACCGATGGCGCCCTACTCCATACGATCTCAACCATGGCGGAGTTTGATGATGAAGCGGTGCTGGAATTAGTCCGCAACGCGCAATTTCTAATGACCGATTTAATTCAATTAGCAAACGCCGGAAATGCCAAAGCCACACAGGAGATTGCCAAGCTGGCAATTGAGATAATTGAGGCTGTGAATCAGATCGGGGCGCAGCACCCCAGGCAAATTAAACCACTGGCCGAAAGGCTGCTCGAATGGCCGCTGCTGGCCGTATGCCGGAAGTTGCGGTGTCTCCAAAAGGAGGCGTTCTGACACTCGGTCGTAATTAGCTTTTGCGTCAGCCAGTGGGACAGGGGACTACGCGTGCGCCAATCTCATATGCCTCGCTATGAGCATACCGTCTGTACCTTCGAGCCAATGATCAATGAACCAAAGCTCTTAACCATTCGACCTCACAAAACTCGGCACCTTCTCGATCTGCTTTCTGAGTGCTTCCAGTTCGTGGTGCGTAAATCCCTCATGCACGTTGCTTTTGTATCCGGAAAGATTCGTCTCTTTCGAGATCGTTAATAATTTAACTTCAGATCGCTGTGGTCCTGCCATGCTTTAAATGAAAAAGCATGTCCATAACCATCTGTAAACAAGGGAAAACAGCATTGAACAGGTTATGCGATACCGTTATGCCGCAGAGGGTCAGAAATGGAAAAATTCAGTGGAACCTTGATTCAAAAGGGGATTGTGGAGGTGGTGCCGGTGGTCGGACTCGGTCTATTTTCATCGCGTTTGCAGTGTTAGTATGTCTGATTTTAAAGGCTAATCAAGCATACTCTCTTATTACTCCATGATAATGTTTTCAACTCGCTTGTGTCCATTTTGGTGTCCGCTGCTCCTCTAGAAAGCGGGCGCAAGAACTGCCTCGAATTCTTCCAACTTCCGGCACGCATATTGGGACTGACTGGATTCACTTTTCAGGTCCACATGATGTGTTAGTCCAAGAGCTGGTTTGAAATTCAACCTAGAGACCGAGCCAGAACGGGCACACCTCAGACAGCAGGAGGTTGGTAAAAAAGCCAATCATTTTTCGATGCTTGTGCTGGCGCTTAACTATACAAAATTTATGTTATTCATTATAGTTAAATCTGGCCTTGGCTGCGCCGAGCCTTGTAACATTCAGTTTGGTTGTTCATTATGTTTACTGACCCATGAGCTTTTCCAAGTTGGCAACCGTTACGCAATACCAAAGGTTCGACACCACGCATTGGAGCGTGGTCATGCTCGCGGGAAAAGTTCATTCGACACAGAGCGCCGAAGCATTGGAGAAGCTTTGTCGAACTTATTGGTCGCCACTTTATTTTTTCGTTCGGGGGCGGGGTTATGGTGCGGAGGACGCCCAGGATTTGACGCAGCAATTCTTTCTCTCGCTTTTGAGTCGAAACGATTTTGCGATGGTGGATCCCGCAAGGGGGAAATTCAGAACGTTTCTATTAACTGCTTTGACCCATTTCCTTGCCAATGAGTGGGACCGCTCAAGGGCGGCAAAACGAGGAGGGGGTAAAACTATTATTTCCCTGGACAGCCTTGCGGCGGAGGAAGCGTATAAATTCGAACCATCGCATGATGTCTCACCTGATCAATTATTCGACAAACGGTGGGCGGTCGCGATTTTGGATCTAGCGCTTTTGCAGTTGCAAAAGGAATTTACCGAACAGGAAAGGGAACAACTCTTCGAGCAGCTGAAACCGTTTCTAACAAATGATCCATCTGAAGGGGATTATGCAGGTGTCGCGATCCAAACTGGAATGAGCAGCCAGAATGTTGCCGTGATGGTCTTCCGCATGCGGAAACGTTACGGTGAACTGGTTCGGTCGGAGGTTTCCCAAACGGTTGCCAGTCCGTTGGACCTGGAGCAGGAAATGCGGCATCTGTTCCAGACACTGAACCTGTGATCCTGATCAGGCAAAAAGTCAGTAATTATCCGGGTATTTTACTTCTTAGCATTTTTGGAGCCCTTATTTGAAAAATGACCGCAGACGCAAAATGTCCAAAATGTGGTACGGGATTATCGCAAAATACCCTGGACGGGCTGTGCACTAAATGCCTGGGCCGGCTCGCATTTGGTTTTCTTTCCCAGGAACATTCTGCTTCCTCAGAAATATCGAGTTCGCTTCGGCAAGTGGGGGATTATGAAGTCCTGAGTGAGATAGCGCGTGGGGGCATGGGGGTTGTCTATAAGGCGAGGCAAATCAGCTTAAATCGTCTCGTGGCTCTGAAGATGGTTTTGCATGGTCCATTCTCAAGCCGGGAATTTGTGCAACGCTTCAAGGCTGAGGCGCAGACTGCCGCCGGATTGCATCATCCGAATATCGTCGGTATTTACGAGGTCGGAGAGGAAGATGGACGCCATTATTTCTCGATGGAATACATTGAAGGAAGCAACCTCGCAGATTTGACCAAGGAGAAGCCTTTAAATGTTGCGCGAGCAGCCCGATTGTTGAAAATAATTTCGGAAGCGGTTCAATATGCTCATACTCAGGGCGTCCTCCACAGAGATCTGAAGCCTTCCAACGTGCTCGTAGATCCCTTGGACCAACCGCACATAACCGATTTTGGTTTGGCAAAAGTAATTCAGAATCAGGCCGAGTTGACAATAACTGGCCAAGCTTTGGGATCGCCCAACTACATGGCTCCGGAGCAGGTGGGAGGAAAGCACAGCGTCATTGGTCCGTTCACTGACGTCTATTCACTAGGAAGCATTTTGTACCACTTGCTCGTAGGTCGTCCGCCGTTCCAGGGGGAAACAATTCCCGAAGTATTGGCGCAACTCCAAACGGTGGAGCCAGTGCCGCCAAAACGACTAAACCCCAGTGTTCCCATCAGTTTGCAAACCATCTGCATGAAATGTTTGCAGAAAAAGCCTGAAGAGCGCTATGCAACGGCTGGGGAATTGGCAGCAGAATTGGGGAGGTTTTTGGCTAATGAGCCAATAAATGCAAGGCCGGTCTCAATAGCCAAAAAAATTGCACTATGGTGTCGCAGGCGTCCGGTTCCCGCAGCTTTGACCGCCGCGCTTGTCCTGGTAATTTTGATTGGATTGGTGGCGGTATTTGGACAGTGGAGCAGGGCGGAGTTGCTCGCCAGAGGAGAGGCAAATCAAAGAAAAATCGCCGAAGCGCAAGCCCGAAAAATGGCGCTCAACTTATATGCCGCCGATATCAATCTTGCTTCGCAAGCAGTCCTACGGGGCGATTACGGACTCGCACGAGGAACGCTTTCTGCCTTACAACCCCAGGCTGGGGATGTCGATTTGCGCGGGTTTGAATGGTATTATCTCTGGAATCAATGTCGCGGAAATCAGCTTGCCGTGTTCAAGGGACATGCCTGGATTATTACCTGCATTGCTTTCTCAGCGGACGGCAAGAGGCTGGTAACTGGTAGTCAGGATGGAACGGCCAAACTCTGGGATGTTGAGAGCAAGCAGTTAATCCACTCGTTTGAAGTCACGCCGGCGGCGGTATGGTCGGTAGGTTTTTCACCCGAAGGCGACATGTTGATGGCTGCCGGGGCAAGTGATCGGGTCAAGTTCTGGGACACGAAGGATTTTCACCAGGTCGTTGAGCTACCAGGCCAAATGGCCTCCTTGTCCCAAACTGGCTCAGTGGTTGCAATTTCACACTCAAGCCCATTTTTTTGGGAGCGTAGCGGATCATTGGAGATCTGGGATTATCGAAAAGGCGCCAGGCTGAAGGAAATTTCCGGTAAAGGAAGAGCGCTTGTCCTTTCTCCTGACGGCAATAAATTAGCCGCAGCGGGTCCTTCCCATGACTTCGAGATATGGGAGGTTGGTTCTGGAGAGAGGAGTCGCGTTATACCCACCCAGGAGTCAATTTGGTCGCTGGCGTTTTCTCCCGATTCCAAGCAATTGCTGACCACCGATTGGTCGAGTGAGGTTTCCCTTTGGGATCTGAATACGGTGGGCGCTCCGCGGAAGTTGAAGGGACATAACTTGACTGTTTGGTCCGCCATTTTTTCTCCAAACGGAAGACAGATTGTCACCACGGGTTCGGACCAAACCATCCGCATATGGGATGCCGCGACTCTCGAAAGCGTTGGGATATTGCGTGGTCATGGCAACGAAGTATGGTGCGCGGCATTCACTCCCGATGGCAAATTCCTTGCTACGGGTGGCAAGGACCAGTCCGCAATGCTTTGGCCGGGAAAGATTGAAACCAATGACCTGGTGATGCCTCTGACGACTGGAGATCGCCCCATTTTTAGCGCGGACGGTACAAAGGCAATCCTGGTGACAAAGAGAGGAGTTGGCAAAGTGTCAAAGCTTTGGGATATCGAGAAAAGGAAGGAACTTGCGGATTTGGGTGACGGGAATGTCATTGGGTTCGGGGTGGCCGGTCAGGATGTGGTGCTACTCGATAAGGAATCGGGTTGCCTCGAATCTTGCTCACCCGGTGCCAAGGAGCATGGGGTATGCAAACTCGAAGGCGCTCAATCAACTAAGAATCCATTTACATGTTTTGGTTTCAGTCAGGATTACAGACATTTTTTTTCAATTGGTGCTACCGGAACTATCAATGTTTGGGATGCAAGCAGCGGGAAATTAGTATGGAGCCGTCAAGGACCAAAGCCTCCCATTCGAGCGGCCGAACTGGCACCGGATGGAAATATGCTCGCGTTAAGCCTCGAAAAGGAAAATTCCACTCATCTTTATCAATTTAAAAGCAATTTGGAGATGGAACTTATGGGGCACCGTGATTTTGTCAGCGGCCTGGCTTTTTCACCCGATACGAAAAGTCTGGTTACCGGCAGTATGGATGGAACCATTATAGTTTGGAACACCTCCAGCGGGAGACGTATTTTCGATCTTCCAGGACATATGCAGGAAGTTACCGATGTTGCCTTCTCACCTGATGGTCAGACACTTGCGTCAGTTGGTATGCATGAGTCGGTGAAATTATGGCATCTGCAAACCCAACGGGAATTGGTCTCCATTGAGATGCCCAAAGTCGGCGCGTTCATCGAATTTACTGGCAATGGAAGGCATTTGGCGGTTACCACTATCGAAGATTCCATTCGTTTTTTTGACTCTGCACCTCCTGAAAGCATGAAGTCTTCTGAATAACTTTTAAAGTTTTTCAGATTTTTTGTAATCATCAGGTTTTTTTCCTTCTTATTAGGATAGAACTGACCTGGCTGGCTTGGTAAGCACCAAAATTGAGCAAATTTGTCCTTAGCGCCATACATTACTGAGAAAAGAAGAACAGCAACTGAGAAGTTGCACCGTGCTTTCATGTCCTGATACAATGGCACTGAATCATTACCTCAAGAATTGGCTGGGAAATTTTTTAGCTGCCTGCCTTGGCTGTATCCTGTTTTGTTTTCCCGCCCGTGCAGGTTCCGGAACCGCACTCCGCTACGATGGCACCAATAGTTTTGTTCAACTTTCATCCAGCGCTGCTTTCAACGCATTTCCAATAACCGTCACCGCGTGGGTGCGGACTGGAGATCAAGACGCCCAAGTTCGCGGAGTGGTAAGCAAATATGTGGATGGTTCTTTTAATGGGTGGAGTTTGTTTTTTTATGCGGGACACTTGCGGGCGTTCTATTTCCGTAATTCGTCCTCTTATGTCTGGGATGGCGGGCTTGGCTTGGATGGCGGGCTTGTGGCGGACAGCGCCTGGCACCACGTAGCCTTGGTAATCGATGCCACCGGAGGCAGGTTGATTGTGGATGGAGTGCAGAAGGATTCCCGTGCCTGGACCGGCACCGCCGGAGTCTCCTCATCGGCCGACCCATTGCAAATTGGACGCTACTACCAATATGCCCCGAAATTTCATGGTGATATTGATGAGGTAACTGTTTGGAGCCAGGCACTGGATATCGCCTCGCTGAACTATATCAAACATCGGCGTTTGGCAGGAGGTGAGGATGGTCTGTTGGCGATCTGGCATTTTGATGAAGGAACTGGAGCAACCACAACGGACTCCACTTCGTCCGCCTGGTTGGCAAGTCTGATCGGTTCACCCCAATGGATTACTTCAACCGCTCCCTTGCCGCTCTCACCGGTTCCCGCCATCGCTATCAAATGCAATGGTGTGAACGGTCAGGTGGTGATGCCTCACGTAGCGGCTCAGGATACGTTGCCCATAACCCTCATGGCATGGGTGAAGACCACTCAATCTGCGGGAACGTTTCCTGGAATTCTTGCGAAATATGTCGGTAACTCGGCAAATGGGTATGCGCTTGGCATGAATGCAGGCAGGCTTGACCCGTGGTATTATGCCAGCGGCACCAGTTTTATCGAACCCGGATTCACAAACGCTAATGATCGTTTCATCGCCGATGGACAATGGCATCATATTGCATTTGTCGTGGACACCAGTAACGGTCGTACATACATCGATGGACAGCTCGTTAACACGCAGCCTTGGACGGGAACTCCTGCAGTAGCTACGACCACTGAGAACGTGCGACTGGGGACATATACGGGCGGGGGTGCACTTTTCTTTAACGGTTTGATTGATCATGTCTCGATTTGGAATACCTCACTCACCAGCAGCAACATTAACCGCTATTCTCATCTTCCACTTACGGGCTCTGAAAGCGGTCTGGTGTCTGCCTATGAAATGAATGAAGCCAGTGGCACCAATGTGGTTGATCTGACCGGTCTGGCTAACGGAACTGCCTCCACTGGCATTACCAGGGTCGGCTCGCTGGCCAGAATTGGCGATGCCTCACAATACCTGCTTGGCGCATTGGATGTGGCTAGTTATGGGCGTGTTTGGGCCATTCAGAACAGTCCAAACTTTCAGACCTTCCCAATGAATGGGCAGGCCACGCTAAGGCGGTTTTATGATTATGGTGATGCGCCAGCTACTGTATCCGTCGGTGCGGTAATCACTCCCTCAATGAGTAATGCCTCCTCACTAAGCGTTCCGCTGAAAGCCACCTCCACTTATTCCAATTTCTATACTCTGGACTCCTATAATGCCTCCACACCGCCAACTCCTGCTGCACTGAAAACGATTACCACGGTTCTGAACATTGAGCCGCAAAGTCAGCTTCAGTCGGTGAGTCAAACGTACTCTACGACGGTTGCGTTCACGCATCAGGTGGTCGGTAATTCCATTGTGACCGACGAGGTATCAAACATGCCGCTGACGCGATTTCTTCATTTCAATGGCAATCTATTCTTCGGTTCAATACAAACCCTCTTTACCTCCATCGCGAATACTCCGGTCGCCGGTGCGCCCAGCAGCGGCGGATTGGCCACTCAGCTTGCCGTGAACAATAATTCCGGCTCTTTGGTTACGAGACCGGACCACCACTACGGAAATAGTAGCGTGATCAATGCCATCATCTTCGACAATGGTGATGCGCTAACGCCTTCTGCATCCGTGCCCCTGACTGCCTCGGTTCCCGACACCGATTGCATTCAAAACATTTGTTTTACCCGGACCAACATGAACCTGACCAGCAGTGGCATCAATGCACTGGTTTCGCTTCAACTCCCGATCGGCTTCAGTGTAGGCACCAGTTTGACCTCCCGAGCAACCAGCGCACGCATCGATTTCCCAAACACGCCACTGGATATCAATCTCAATCCGCAGAATTCCATTCTGACCACCAATGGGCCGTGGTATGCCGTCGAGGAAACCAAGCCCTTCTGGATCGGGACACCTAACTTGAAATGGTTGCCCGGTGCGGGACAAATTCTGATTGATTCTCCCAGTGCCATCTACTTTGTCCGCCAGGATGAAGATGATATATTACAGGCCAATAAAAGCAGTTTGAAAGAGCCTGATGCAGCAAACCGGGTTTCCAATGATAGTTACTATCGCAATGCAACCCTGGTGGCGGGGACTCTGGTAAGCGTAACGGCGGACACCAATGGTTTGGCTCAGATGTCAGAACAAGTTTCTCTCAATCCGCCCGAACTTCGTCCGCACTTTCCCTACTCAGGGAGACTTGCAGGAGCCCAGACGCCCACGACTTCCGGGGGGCAACTCTTGATTCAGAATGGGCTTATCAATACCACCAACAGCTTTCTTGCCCTAAGCGGTCCGGTCCCGCTCTCGTATGCGCGTGACTGTTCAGATACTAATTGCAGTGCGGCCACAATCAGTGCCGCCGTGCTTAGTTTTTCTGCCAATAGCCAGCATCTTGGCTTCACGGTGGATGGCGGGTTGCTGGCGTTCGGTTCGGTCCCGGCGCAAAATCTGACGTGGGGGTTTGCGGGGGGCACAATTTTCGCGCAAAGAACCAGCGACATCAGTGCCGGTGCCTACCATATGCCTGGAACGTTCCTGAGGTTCGATCAAACTTCCAGCAACGATCAGAATCGTCCATGCACTTTGCTGCTCGCTGGCTTTGGAGATCAATCTAATCCCGCCTACATTGAACGCCCGGGCCAGGCAGCTTACATCAACGGCTTTGCGAACTATGCAGGAGCAAACTTCCGCGCACCCGCGCAAGGACGCAGCATTATTGGTGGCCAGGACACCGGATTCTATCCTCTTACGGCCCGTGCCAAATACTACGTGCGGGCCGGTGGCGTGAGTGGAATCCATGAGGCCGCCACATTCCCCAGCAACCTGAGTTTATACGGGTACGCATTCACATTTATAAGCTATCGCCTCTCTTATTTGGATAGTGAAAATTGGGAGTCAAGGACCGATGGGGCTCTGGCTTTACCCGTGCCGGCTGGCTTCACCCAGGAATTTGCCCGCATGAAATTTGTTTGCCGTGGCGGATTGGATTCGGCTCAGGTGCCTCCTTCGAGTGGAGTAAAGCATTTGGTTTATTGGAATACCGACATTACTCCGCAAACGATCGAATTCCGGCAGACCGCATCGGACACCTGCGGAACCGGCGCGCGCTTTTTAGTCGAAGGCGTGGAGACCCGACTGCCATTTATTCCTCAGGCATTTCACGCCACGCTCGGGTTCAAATCGAATGGCAATCTGGTTACGCCATCGGACAACGTTTCGGGCGGCACTGACTCTCGTTTTCCAGTTCCCGCCCAACTTACCTTGCAAGGCTCGGGCGGCAGCACCTTCAAGCTTTCAACGGTGGCGGAAGGTTACTTCAACAATTGGGAAACGCCCGGCAAACCAGACAGCGGCTTCTATAATTTAACGGTCAAGATTCGCACCCCCTTCTTTGAAGATGTCAAAGCCCAGTTGCATATCACTCCCACTGGAACCAACACTTCCCAGATGGCAATGATGGGAGGATGGCCGGCAGCCGATGGATTGGGCCAGAATCGCGGCTGGAATGTAGGAACTCAAAACTATTTCAACACCTCGAAATTTGATCCTCACAGCGACGGTTGGCCGGTTGGGACGGTCACGATAGCCGAATATCGCAACTCTCCCACGGAAGACTACCATCCGAGAGCCCAACGCGACTGGATTGAGGTTGCCAAATTTGATTATCCTTTGCAGTGGAATGGTGTGTTACGGAACTTTGCAGGATTCGTCGATGCCAAGGTCGAACTGCCGGTACTGGATGTGAACAGCCGGCTCAAAGAAGTGACTCCTGGAAAAGTAGATTTCGATTTTGCCCAGGATTTGAGTGTGCAGCTTCCGCGCATCAAGGTGCTCGACTTTGCCAATGACGCACTCAATGAAATCAACCAACCGCTGAATACGGTTTCCAACGCGATCCAGCAGGAGTTGGGCGCAGCACTCGCTTCGACCGGGCTAACCAGCGGTTTCCGCAGCCTGCAAAACACTTTGAGGGAAGATGCCAGTGGATTTTTCCGGCCCATCGTGCAGCCCGCGCTTGATCCCGTGGTGGACAAGATCTATGCCGCTCTGACAGACATTCAGCGCACCAACCCGGCAATAATGCTGACCAGTGTTTATGGGGTCGTGGGCGGGGTGAATAGCGGCTTGAATACCGCGATCAATGGTTTGAACGGCTCCGTCGGCCAGCCAAACTCAGTCATCGGACAGATGAATGGGGCACTGAATGATGTCGATAATACCCTTAATTTGCTCATTCGGTCGCTGGAAAAGGATTCCAAGGGCCAGCGGCATGTCGTTCGGGGGATCATTCAAAAGCTCGTCGAGGACCAGGGACCGGCATTGGGATTCGTGGCGAACATGGGGGACGATGTTGTCAACCAATTGCTGACCGATCTCGAACCAACTCTTGCCGAAGCCGAGCGGCAACTCAAGGACGTCCGCGCGCAGTTCAGCCAGCTTCGCAGTTCAATAGCGGGTGGGACTGGTGATTTCAGTGCGGCCTTGACCGTCGCGTTAAATAACTCCGCCGGGCTCCAGAAATTTGTCGGTTCCTCGGAACTGAATGTCTCGAATCTGCTGGTCTCATTCAATGCCACTTCGACCGATTATCTCACCGGCAATCCGGCAGCGGTCAAACAGGCGATTCGGGAACGTCTTACCGTCGCCTTCCTTGGGTCGCCATTGGTGGGGAATTATCAGCAAACCTTCAGGCAGTTTCTTTACGATGACGATTTTGCCATGAATCAACTCGTGGACGTGATCTTTGGCCAGATCAACAAGGTCATTCGCGATGGTCTCACGTCGCAAATCGCCTCGGCCACTGATGGCGCATTTAAAAATTTCAAGGGCGGCGGGTTCCTGAGCAAGGCGATGCTCTCGGCAAAATTGCGTGGGGCACCCACCTTCAATGGGGATTCACTGCGCCGGATTCATATAGATGCCGACGTGCAAATGAATCTTCCAGACGAGATGCACTTCACCGCGTTTCTGGACATCAAGGAACTGGATTCTGACAATACACCGTTGGACTGTATTCCGGCAGGCGCGCCAGCCGCGGAGATAACGTTGGGGGCATTGAATGTGCCCCTGAGTTGGACCGGTATTCCGGGCAATCTCACACTGAGCGTGGAGGGTAAGTGGACGGTGCAGAGCGGGAACGTGCTCGGGGTTGGCGGCTTGATCGATATTAAAGGTCACGTCGGTTTCAAAGGCTGCAGCATCAATGAAATTGGCGCCACCTTTGCCGTGGGAGAGTTGGAAAACTTTTTCGCCGCCAAGGCGGCCGGGACGATAACGATCGTTGGCGTTCCGGTAAATGTTCAAGCCGGCCTGTTTGCGGGGCATGCCTGTTCCCTGGACCCACTGCGATTTATTGATCCCGAAGCGGATAAAGTGCTGGATCACGCGGCAGAGTTCACCGGGCTTTACATTGCTTTTGGCGGGGATATTTCCCTGTCCGACATACTATTCGGGGAATCGTCCTGTGCGTTGGACATCACTATAGGGGTCTCCACTGCCACCTACTACCAGGATGGACCAAGGTCTGGAAAAATCGGCATGCGCCAGAAGGTTTCCGGGGACGCCTCTTTGTTGTGCATTATCAGCGCCCACGTGGATGTGGCGCTCGGCACGTCCATATCCAGCGGTCCTTCCGGCCTGGAATTAACGTTGAAAGGCGAGGCCAATGTTTGTGGGGAAATTGGATATTGTCCGTTCTGCGTTGACGGCTGCATTGGCGCTACCCTCACCGGCATCGTCAATGATGGCGGCATCGATTACTCGTTTGATTTTTAATGAATTGCAGAATCTCATATCAGAAGTTTGGCACCGGGTGTAAACTTGGTGTGCCAGCCTTTACAGCCTTCTGGCTCGGTCTTTGTCTGATGCTGGGTGCATTCGTCACTCAAGCTCAAACCCCACTGTCCAACCTGGTTTTCTCCGTTGGCACCACCATCAAGGACAGTGCGAACAAGGATTGGTCCTACGTCGTCCTTGGCTCGCCTTCTCCACAGTTGCTGGCGGGAAAGAGAATGGCTGTCTATGGAAAGCCCGGTTTCTCCACCAACGCGGGCAGCTTCACCCTCAGGGGAAACATGGCTCAGGCTGCCGATGCTGCAACCATCAACAATTTATTGAATCAATCACTTTCTCTCGGGGAAAACTTCGCTTCGTTGACTACCACTCTCAACACGCTTTTGCACAAAACACCTGGCGTCACGAACCTTTCCCTGCCACAGAAAGTCCTTGCCGCCTTTCAGGCTGGCAACAGTGATCCTTCGATGGTGCAGAAGCTCTCCTTGATGACACGCTTATATCCGGGGTTGACCCTCTGCCTGGGGCAGGGATTTGCCGAGCAGATCAGCACTACCACGACCTACGAAATTCGCGAACTTAATCCCGCTTCGGGAACCGTCGGGGATGTGGTTGGCCGTGTGACCATCGTGCCGGGTGCGCCCATTATACTGCCTGCACCGGGTGCGCCGTTCCAATTAGTCACCAATGCTCCCACTGACCATTTGAAAATTCGTTTGCGTTGGGGAACGCCGGATTCGCTGCGGCGACTGTCCCTCTTGAGCTTTGGTTACAATGTCTGGCGAATTCCGCGCGCGGCGGCTGAAGCGGCAGGTTATCCGGTCACTCCTCCAACCATAGCGCAGTTGCATGGTGACCCCAACTTTCTCCGGGCAAATAGTTCGCCCGCCATGGTCAACCATGATTATTCCACTGGAAGCGGAAGTGGCGCGGCAGATGATCCGGCGGACCGCGTGACTTCCTTTTTTACGGATACTGGACGGCCTTCCGGTGTGCTGGCTTTTGCTGACGGCGCGGAGTTCTACTATTTTGTAACCGCCCGCGATATTCTGGGGCGTGATGGTTTCGTTTCGAGCGGCGGACTCGCCCGAGCCTGCCGACGATTGCCGCCACAGGCTCCCAGTAAACTTAAAGTGGAAAATAACACTCAAATCCTTCCACTTGGGGGTGGGGCTGTGACGAATCAACAACGACTGTTAATTTCATGGCAGCAGAATAACGATACCAACGATCTGGTGAGTGAATATTGGATTTATCGTTGGCCCAATCCCACCATGGCCTTGACCAATGAATCCGCTCCATTCAGCAATCGTGTGGGAGTGGTAACTCACATTGCCAACACCAATGTGAATAGTTATTTGGACAATGGCACCAACGCACCCACGGTTGCGGGCGTCAGCACCTATTGGTACACGGTGCGAGCAGTAAGCCAGGCGGCCTGCACGCCTTTGTTTTCTCCCAATAGTGGGCCGGCCTCGGGAGTATTGCGCCAGCGTGATGGCCCGGTTGCCACCACGGGAGATGTCGTGGGCAGTTGCGGCACCCCGGTAATTGCATTTAAACAGTTCAACCTGCTCACCAATCCGAATGGGCCGGATGTGGCCAATATTAACATGCGGATTACGGTGCAGCGGCGCGACCCGGGGATAGCGTGGGTGCAAATCTCCGTGACCAATTATCTTAATCAGCCGATAAACTATCCCGCCCAGACATTTGGTCCACTCTATTTCTCCCCTGATGGCGACACTGTGCAGGCCGATTACACACTGCCAACAGGAGGAACCAATTTTCAGGTGGATGCGACGTGCGTGGCCGGCACTTACTATGGAACGACCTCGACGCCGGCGGGTTGTCATTTCGGAACTGCTATCAGCACCAATCAAATCCGGGAGGCATTTTTTGTCGCCGGGCAGTTGGTTGAGACTGCCTTGGATGTAAACGACCCACTCCTGACTGCTTTGAATAACGGGCAGACTTCCTGTCAGAATGCATATAATGTTGTCGGGGATGCGAGTGGCACGGTAGGAATGCAGTTCGACTATGCATCTGGCACGCCGTTGTTGATCCAGGTATACTCCAACGGGACGTGGTCCAGCCTTGGGGTATTTAGTCCGGATACAAATAATATTTATTGGGTTTCCTATCCGCCCTGCGTCCTCAAGCCGTTGCCACCCTTTCAGGGATGTTATGTGAATCTTCCCAGCACGGGAAATTGTGACCAGCACATTGCCCAGGCAGCGAATGGCGGTCCGACTTCACCGATCCGTATCCGTTTCAAGCTCGCCCCGCGAACTCGCGAGTACCGAATTTACCGCAGCATAGATGACGGTCCCTTGAGCCTGATTGCGCAAGGTGCGGCAGTATTTGATCCCGCCAATCCCAACAAGCAAGTTGTTCGTACGGATGATGGCATGCCACCCAGTGCAGCGCAGCTTTGTTACTTTGTGCAGGTTTTGGACGAGCATGGAAATGGAAGTCCCTTGTCACCGATTGGCTGCAAGCAGGTAAAACCGGCAAAGCTGCCGAGACCAACCATGGCGGAACCGCAGGCGATTGGGACGGTTGCAAATCCGCAAGTTTCGCTCAATTGGTTTTGTCCCACGAGCGGAGTTGCTCGTTTTCAGGTCAAAGTTGTGCGTGATGATCAGCCGGGAAGTGGCAAATCATCCGGCTTTGCCAGCTCCAACTTAACAGCCCATGCTAACTTCAAACCGACTTCGCTTTTCCCGGGTTTATTAAATAACAGCAAATACCTCCGCTTTGATGAAGCCTTCCTGACTCCACGGACCGGGGCCGGGTTTGGACCGGGGCCGCAATTTACAATCCCCGTCAATGTTCTCGCAAGCGTGCCTTACACCATCTCCGTAGCGGCGGTGGATGCACAAGGTAACGTTGGCGATTCATCACCGGCCTGGAAGTTTACCTGGCAACCGCCCATTGTATTGCCCAGTGTTCCCTGGCCGGCGCGGCCTGTGCCAGCCGTAAAGGTGTTCGATGATAATTTGAGTCCAAGCATTCCGGCATACTTTCGGCCACGCGTAGCCGCTGTTTTGCTAAAAGATGGCAACTTCCAAATCGATCCGCTTTATCCCGTCGGCATTCGCATCGGGAATTGTGACACGGTCAACAATTTGTTTTCCAACGTTCGTTCAACCAATTTTATCTCCTATAATTTTGTCGCGGGTGACCCGAAGAACGATCCTCATGAATTGATTTTCAAGCGACAGTCTGCCGATCCGTCGCATCGGGGAGAATCTTTGCTGCCCATTGTTGTGTATCGTCAACAGGTGACTAATTCCGTCTTTCCGAGAGTTTCCAGCAACCTGACACAGGTGACGCCTTTGCTCGAAAGAATTCCGTATATTAACCAATTTATTCCCCGGCAGGGCACAGTTATTATTATTCCAGATCGCCTGTTGGCTACAACCTTTGAACTCGATCCCATTTCCAATGCGAATGGCTACTTCCTGTATTTACGGGATCAACAACCAGTGATACGCGGCGCGCGTTATCAATATTTTGTCGTGCGATTCAATCAGAAGCATGAAGTGGCGGAAGTGATTCCGGCAGGCCAGGTCGATATTCCGCCGAATCTGTGAGGAAAAAGTGAAGACAGACACCTCCAATTTTATGAAGCCGGGTGCTCCAAAGCATCGGGAAGCTGGACTGCACGGCGGGTTGGTGCCGAGACATCGTTTATTCCCTGTCCTTTCATTGCTTGGCGCAATCGTTCTGCTGTTGTGCGGCGTTCCTCAAGGTCAGGCAGGAATTGTTTACGAATCTCCCACTGAATTTTTGGCATCCGGCGATTTCAATGCAGATGGAATCCTCGATGTGCTTGTGCTCGATAAAACGACTGGCAACGCCCGGGTTGGTTATCAAGGTACAAATGGCTTTCTTTCTTGGTCTGCTCCGCTGGTTACAAGTGGTGAAAATGCCACGGGTTGCGGCATTGGGAAGTTCCTGCAATCAAATCGTGATGCCGTCGCAGTTACCTCGCCAAGCCTAAACCGGATCAATCTGGTCGATCTTTCGAACACGAATGTGGCAGGTTCACCCGTAATTATCACC